>JADZCB010000280.1 GCA_020851775.1 Gammaproteobacteria bacterium | reverse complement strand
GCAGAAACTGGCGATCGCGCCGGCGCGTCGCCACGCCGCGGCGCATGCGACCGACGATGATCGTCCAGCTCAGGATCGACATGCACAGCAGCACGGCGAACAGGCCGGCTCCGACGGCGTCGGTATGCGCGACGAAATGCATGAAACCGAAGGCTTCGCCCGGTACCTCGTTCGAGGTCATCTCGTTCCCGTCTGCAGTTCGTGATCGCCGCGCGTGCCGCGCCGATCGGGTTCTATTTCGTCAGAATCAGCTTGCCGCGCGCGGTCCGGCACAGGCGGTAAGTCACGCCTTCGTGCACGATGCGGATTTCGTCGTGCGCCCCCAACAATTCGTCCGACGCGTAAACCGGCACCGGCGACAGACCCAGGGGTGCCGGACCGGCACCGGCGGGCTCGCGCGGCTGGGTAACATGTTCGTTGCGGTTCACGCGGCTCCGGGCGTCGACGTCGATCCGTCAGTGGCGCGCAGGTTCTAGAGAATCTTAATGCGAAACGTTCGCATTAGCAAAGAAATTTAGAAGATGTCCGGCTGCATGCGTGAGACGGCAGCGACGAACGTCAGCGACCGGCGGGATTCAGGGCGGCAGTGGCAGCACATCGGCGCTGGCCGCGCCGCACGTGTGACGATGGGCTGCACGACACGGACGACGGCGGGGAAAAAGGATTGGCGCTCCCTAGGGGGTTCGAACCCCTGTTCTCGCCGTGAGAGGGCGATGTCCTGGGCCGCTAGACGAAGGGAGCGTCAGGTGACCGACGCGACATTATATAAGGGTGAAAGGCGCGCAGTCAGCTCTGCGCCATCATCGCCGTCCACAGCGGCAGCCGAAGCGATTATGATGCGCCGGCTCTCATTGCCCGAGTTCGCGTCATCACCCGGATCGCGCGCACGCCGGGCCGCCCGGAGGAAGGTTTCATTTGACCCAAGCTGCCGATCACACCGACAACATCGTCCCGCTGCTGCCCCAGCCGCGAATTTACAGCCGCGCCGAGCATTCGATTTCCCGCAAGTTCGTGTCTGAAAGCGCGTTGAAAGTGCTTTACCGGCTCGATAAAGCGGGGTTCCAGGCATTCCTGGTCGGCGGCAGCGTGCGGGATCTGCTGCTCGGTCGCGAGCCCAAGGATTTCGACGTCGCGACCAATGCGTTGCCGGAACAGGTCCGCGAACTGTTCCGTAACTGTCGCCTGATCGGTCGCCGCTTTCGCCTCGCGCATGTGCAGTTCGGGCGCGAAATCATCGAAGTCGCGACGTTCCGCGGTCAGCACGACGGCGACAGTGAAAGCGCCGCGGTGACCGACGAAGGCCGCATCCTGCGCGACAACGTCTACGGGACGCTCGAAGAAGACGTCTGGCGCCGCGATTTCACCGTCAACGCGCTCTACTACAACATCGCCGACTTCTCGATCGTCGATCACGTCGGCGGCGTCGAGGACTTGCGCCTCGGGCGTCTGCGGCTGATCGGTGACCCCGACAAGCGCTACCGTGAGGATCCCGTGCGCATGCTGCGTGCGGTGCGCTTTGCGACCAAGCTCGGCTTCGGGCTCGACGAGGCGACGCTCAAGGCGATTCCGCGCCTGCGTCACCTGCTGGAAGACATCGCGCCGGCACGGCTGTTCGACGAGATGCTGAAAATGTTCCAGGGCGGCGTCGGCCATCAGACCTTCGAACTGCTCCGCCATCACGGCCTCTTCCACTGCCTGTTTCCGCTGACCGACGCGCACCTCGACGGGCCGGACGGCGAGTTTGCCCAGCGCCTGGTGGCCGCCGCGTTGCGCAGCACCGATCGGCGCGTCGCCGACGACAAGCCGATCACGCCGGCGTTCCTGCTCGCCGCCCTGTTGTGGCACATCGTCGAGGAGGAAGCCGAAAAGCTCGTCGCGAGCGGCGTGACCGCGCACGACGCGCTCGCGCTCGCCGGCGACACAATCATCTCCAAACAGGTCGCGCGTATCGCGATGCCGCGCCGCTTCAGCAATGTGACGCGCGAAATCTGGGCCCTGCAGTCGCGACTCGAGAAACCGACGCCCAAGCGCGTCCAGCGTGCGCTGGAACATCCGCGCTTCCGTGCCGCCTACGATTTTCTGCTGTTGCGTGCCGAAGCGGGCGATCCGGTGCAGGAGGACGCGGACTTCTGGACCGCCTATCTCGCAGCGGCCGACGCCGACCGCCCGGCATTGCTCGAACGACTTCGCGCAACGCCCGATGGCACTTCGGGCCCCGGCGGCAACGGCAAGCGTCGGCGTCGACGCCGACGCCGGCCATCGACGCCCGCGCCGGAGTGAGGGCGGCACCGCGCGCGCCGGTGCGTGCCTTCATCGGCATCGGCGCCAATCTCGACGATCCAGTCGCGCAGGTGACGACTGCACTCGATGAACTCGCGCATCTGCCCGCGACACGCTTCGTGGCTGCGTCGCCGCTCTACCGCACGCCGCCAATGGGTCCACCCGGGCAGCCGGCGTATGTCAACGCCGTCGCCGAGGTCGTGACCACGCTCGCACCGCATGCGCTGCTCGATGAACTGCAGCGCCTCGAACAGGCGCATCGACGTGTGCGCGCCGAACGCTGGGGACCGCGTACGCTCGATCTCGATCTCCTGCTGTATGGAGATCTGACGCTGGTCGACGAACGTCTCAGCATTCCGCATCCGGGCATCGCTTGCCGCGCATTCGTGCTGCTGCCACTGGCCGCGCTGGCGCCCGAGATTCACGTTCCCGGGCACGGGTGCGTGCGCGAACTGGCGGCGGCAGTCGACAGTGCCGGGATCTCGCGGCTGTGAGTACCGGTTCACGGCCCGCGCCAGTCGAGGACCCCGCGCCGCCGACCGGTGCGCGGTTCATCGCGATCGAAGGTCCGATCGGGGTCGGCAAGACCAGTCTCGCGCGGCGGCTGGCCGCGAGCTGGCACACCGAGCTGCTGCTCGAGGACGCGGCGGAGAACCCGTTTCTGCCGCGATTCTACGCAGACCCGCGGCGCCATGCGTTGGCGACTCAGCTCCATTTCCTGTTCCAGCGTACGCGCGAACTGCAGGCACGCAGCCAGGCCGATCTGTTCGTGCCGCGCCTGACCGCCGATTTCCTGTTCGAAAAAGACCAGTTGTTCGCCAAGGTCGCGCTCGACGACGACGAGTACGCGCTGTACCGCGAGATCTACCAGCGTGTCGTGCAGACCCTGCCGTGCCCCTCGCTCGTGATCTATCTGCAGGCGTCGGTGCCGACCCTGCTCAAGCGCATCGCCCGGCGCGGCATCGATTACGAACAGCGCATCGAGGCCGATTACCTCGCGCGCCTGTGCAGCGAATACGTCGACTTTTTTCACCGCTACAATGACGCGCCGCTCCTGATCGTCAACGCCGAGGAAATCAACCTCGTCGACAACGATGCGCACTACGCCCTGCTGCTC
>JADZCB010000279.1 GCA_020851775.1 Gammaproteobacteria bacterium | reverse complement strand
TCGCTTCCTTTTTCGCGGTGCACGCCCTTACACTCGGTACGGTCTTCATCCGAACGGTACCGCACCACGCTGCGTCCGCGGCGCCCAGCGCCGACAGGCCGGATACCCGATTCCACCACTTGCTGAACGTCAACCACCCCATCGCCAGGAACTGCGCGACATGCCCGATCCCGTCAGCTATGTCCTGAACTCCGTGCGCACGCTCGTCGATCTCGGCGGGCCCGTGGTCGCCGTCCAGCTCGTGATTTCAGTGATCGGGCTCGCGATGGTGTTTTACAAGATCATCCAGTTCGCGCCGCTGCGGCAGGCGTCGTTCGATGCGATCGGCAAGGCGATCGACCTGTGGAACGGTGGTGATCCGGGGCACGCCGGCAAGCTGCTGGACAGATCCTGGTCGAAACTCGCGCCTCACGTGAAATTCGGCCTCGCGCGGCGACACGACAGCGATCGCGAACTGCTGCGCGACGAACTCGCCAGGCGTGGCATGAACTTCCTGCGGCCGTATGGCAGCCTGCTGCGCGCGCTCGAACTCGTGTACTACCTGTCTCCGGTGCTGGGTCTGCTCGGTACTGTCCTCGGCATGATCGACGCGTTCCGGCAACTCGCCGCGGTGGCCGGTAGCGAGCAGGGGTCGAGCGCGCTCGCCAACGGGATCTGGGAAGCACTGGTATGCACGGCCGTCGGCCTCGTCATTGCGATCATCTTCACCGCGCTGCATGCGATGCTGCAGACCCGCCTCGAGCGGGTGTCCGAAGAGACCTCGGATCTCCTGACCCGCGTGCTGACGAGCGAAGTCGCCGGTGGCTGAACTCGAGCGCATTTCGTTGTCGCAGGTTCGTCGCCGGCGGCGCGCGATCAAGATCACGTTCGTGCCGCTCGTCGACTGCTTCATCATCCTGCTGATCTTCTTCATGCTCCAGAGCAGCTTCGTCGTGCCGCACGGCGTCGACCTCGGCAACGAAAAGAAGGAGAAGCTGCAGACCGGCTCGACGAGCGCGGAATCGACCATCGTCTACATCGAACTGCACAAGGACGGCAGCCTGTGGCTCGATGGTGAGCGTCGCGCCCTCGCCGACGTCGGCGCGGCACTGCCGAAGAAAAGCGCCAAACCCGTGATCGTCGCGAGCGATCCCGGAGTCGAACTGCAGCGCGCCGTCGACGTCATCGACGTGTTGAACGCGCGGGGCTTCTACAAGGTGTCGCTGCGTGAGGCGCAGCAGTTCAAGTAACCGACGATGCTCGACCTGGGCCGCCGCTCGACGACCGATTTCAAGACCGCGCATACGGCGGAGGAAGCGCGTGAGCGGCGCTGGGAGAGCACGTTCTTCATGATCAACGTGATCTTCCTGTTGATTCTGTTCTTCATCGTCGCCGCCAGGTTCGACGTTCACATGCAGGTCACGCCGCCGAAGTCGGACGCCGCCAACATCCTGCCCCCCGATGCGCCGCAATTGACGTTCACGGCGGAAGGCAGGCTGTTTCTGAACGGCAACGACGTCACCGGTCAGCCGCTGAAGGACGCGCTGAAAAGGGCGGGAACCGGCAATGCACTCAAGATTGCGGGCGATGCGAAGGCCGATACGGTCGCAATCGCGAAGCTGATCGACGAAGCCGGGGATGCGGGCGTCACGCGCATCGCGATCGTCACGGTGAGCCGCAAGTGAACTACGCGGGGAGAGCGGGCTTCGTAGCCCGGGCGAAGCGCGCGGCGCGGAACCCGGGATCTTCGAATGCGCGATGGGAAGATCCCGGGTTTCGCTACGCTCCACCCGGGCTGCGAGAGTCCGGTGAACGCTTGCCGTGAAGCGCTACGCCCGCATTCTGATCTGGCCGTTGCTCATCGGTGTTTCGCTCGCGATTCACAGTCTCGTCTCCCGCCGGGTCGGCAACGAGATCGAGCAGACGCAAGCCGCGGCGCAGGCGCTCGCCGAGCTTGATACGAAGCGGAGCCGCCAGGTCGTCATCGAGGTCGCGAAGATTCCGGAAGCCGAGCACGCGAAGCCTGCACAGCCGCCGACCGACGAGCCGCTCGATTTCGAAGAGTCGTTCGAACTCGAACCACCCGAAATTCTGCTTGCCCCGCAAGCCGTCACACCGCCACCGCCGAACGTCCCGCTCGCGCTGACGGCGCAGGCGGGCGGCGCCGGCGACGACACGGCGCCGGTTCGGATCGCATTGCCGGAAGCGCAGCGAACGCTCGGTGAGGGCATCGCGCGTCATGCGACGGTGCCGACCGTCGGCATCCTCGCGCCCGTCACGAAGGGTGGCTCGGGCGGCGGCTCGGGCGGTGGAATCGCCGGCTTCGGCGTCGGTATCGGCAATGCGCTAGGCGGCTCGTCGAACCAGTTCGCCGCGTATATCCAGGGCATGCGCGAAGGCGGGCTCGACGTCCTGTTCGTCGTCGACGCGACCGGTTCGATGGGCTGGGTCATCGACGAGGTGAAGGTTCGAATCATCGACATCGCCGCCGTCGTGCGCTCGCTCGTGCCGATTGCGCGCTTCGGCATCGTCGCCTATCGCGACGAGGACGACCCGGATTTCGTCACCAAGGCCCAGCCGCTGACCTACAGCACCCTGAAGCTGCAACGGTTCCTCGATGGCATGAGAGCCGAAGGCGGCGGCGACATCTTCGAAGCAATCTACGACGGCGTGAAGGTCGGGATCGAATCATCGGACTGGCGCAGCGGTGCGCGCAAGATTCTCATCCTCGTCGGCGACGCGCCGCCGGACGAGGATGCCTTGCCGCGCATCGTACGCGAAGTGCAGCGCTTCACGGCAGCGGGCGGCGTGGTGTCGACGCTCGACGTCAGCGATCTGTCGAACCCTGCGGTGATCGAGGCGCGGGTCGGGCGCAAGGTCAATCGCGCGCTGTATCGTAACGAGGCGATGTACCAGTTCCGGAACATCGCCGACGCCGGCAACGGTGATGCCGCGACGCTCGAAGGCGACGTGTCGCTGACGCGCCGGCTGATCAAGCTGATCATGGGCGATCAGTTCGCGCGCGAGATGCAGGCTTTGCTGGAGCTCATCTGATGCGGCTCTGCGCCTGCCTCCTGATCCTGATCGCCTGCAGCGGAGTGCGCGCGGCAGACGACCCGCTGTCGCGCGCGCAAGCCCTGCTCGCGACACTTGGGCCCGACACGGCGACCGGGGTCTACGCGCAGACCGCGCGCGACTTCGGCGCGGTCGTCGACGAGGTCCGGCAGTCCGGCGCGAGCGACGGTACGCTCGTCGCGATGCGCAAGGTCGCCGCCGACATGCGCAAACGTGCGCAGGAACGGCTGCGCGCCGCCGAATCCGCCGCCGGCGACGACGAAGGCGCGCTCGAGAGCCTCTACCGCTCCGAGGTCTGGGAGCAGTTGAGCTTCGCGATGTCGGCGTTCCCGTTCTGGGGCTCATGGCTCGATCTGACACTCGCCGATCGACCTGCGCAGGCCGGCAACCGCGTGCAGCTGCTGTGGCGTGCAAAGCGAGGTTTTCGCGCGGCGTCGATGCAGATCTATCAGCCGAGCCTCGTCTACGGCGGCTGGCTCGGCCTCGGCTTCGTCGCGCGCGCCGAAGGCCAGGATTCGCGCGCCCGCCAGATCTTCGACGGCCTGAAGCAGGCACTCGCCTTCGATCCGAATCATCCCGTGCGCAAAGTGATCGACGCAGAACGCGCGCGCATGGACGGACGCGCGCCAGCGCTCGTCGCTGCTACACCGGCCACACCGGCGACGCCGGCGGCACGCTGGGCCGGCGAGCGTGCCGACATCTTCGCGTTGCTCGAGGGGCAACGCGCAACCAAGGCAGGCGCACGCGAGGCCGGCGCGAAGCTGCGCGAGATCATCGACGCCGGCGGCATGGACATGTCGCTGCTCGTCGGCGTGCTGAAGTACCAGGCCGAAATCGTCAGCGAGGATCTCCACGAGTACACCGATCTCGTCGGCGCCGAGTTTGCCTTCACCAACGAGCAGTGGTTCAGTGCCGTGCAGAAGTACAAGTCCTTCTTCGCGCACGCCGCACGCGGACAGGACATGAACTTCGATCGCTTCCGTTACCGCCATGCACTCGCCGCGTTCAAGGCGGATCTGGCGATAGAATCCGCCCAGCTCGCGGAGCGTCTGCTGACGCGGCGCGGGCTCGACGCGGAACTGCGCAAGGCAGCCACCAAGCTCGCGTATGTCGCGCGTGCGCAGCGTCTCGATTCGAAGTCGACTGCCGATGCGCGCACCGCACTGAACGTGGCCGCGCAGCGTTTTCTCGCCGCCAGCCCGTCCGACCCGGATGCCGACGGCGCGCGCGTCGTGCTCGCGCAGGCGAGCGGCGACACGGGCCAGGCCTTGAAGTTGCTGTCAGGGGTCAAATCCACGGCCCGCTTCGCGGGTGGTGTCGAGACGACGCGCTTCTACGTCATCGCGCGGCAGTTCGCGAAAGTCGCGAACACGACCGACGGCGCCGTCGAGTCGCTGGCGCGCCAGGGCCTGAACGCCTGGGACGAATTGCCGGCCGAGCAGAAGAAGTCGCCGGAGAATTACGCGTTCTATCTGCAATTGAAGGCCGTCGGCGACGCGGATCCGGCCGCCGTGCTGAAGGAAATCGACCGCGCCGGGCAAAAGCCCGACGTCAGTGCGACCAGCCAGCGTGCGTTCTTCTGGGCGAAACTCCGCTGCTGGGATCGCCTGCACGAGCCCGGCCGCGTGCGCGACGAAATCGCGGCGCTCGGCGCGGCACCGGTCCCGTCGTGGATGGCCGAAGCGCTCTACCCCTGGGTGATGCGGCAGCCGGACCCCGCGTTCCAGGCCGACGTCGCCGCATTGCTCGCGCCGAAACTGAAGGCGCTGCCGGACATGGAACGCCGTTTCCGCCTGTTGCAGATCGAAATGCTGCTCACGCTCGGGCGCGGAGAAGACGCCTATGCCGCGGCCCGCGCGCTGCTCGCGGATTACCCGAAAGCCGGTGACGGCTATCGCATGCTCGGACGGGCGGCCGCGGCAACGAAGCGCTATGTCGAGGCGGACGACGCCTGGGCCGTCATCACCGACAAGGTGCCGCCGTCGTTCGACGTGTGGTGGGAAGGCATGCTGAGCCGGATCGAACTGCGTGCGTCCTCGACGCGGCCCGAAGCGGCTTGCGAGCTGACCGGCAAGGTCGCGCGCCAGGCGCAGGCGCCGACGGCCGAGTTGGCACGGCGCTGGGACGAGTTGCGACGACGCCTGACGTGCGCGCCGGCCTCGTGACGCGACGGCGGTGAATCGACATTGATTCGAGGCGGCCCCGTGGCCGCGTAGACGGGATGCGCGGGCGCGACGGTAGGGGACCGTGCGGGCGCGCCGCCCAAGCACAGGAGATGGACGATGCGAGTGATCGATTTTTTCGACAAGGCCGTGCAGCGGCAGCCGGCTCGCGTGGCATTCGTGTCCGGGACACGCAGTTACACCTATCGTGCGATGGATGCATTGTCGCGTCGCATCGCGCAGGCCGTCGCGGCGACCGGCCTGTCCGACGCGGCGCGCATCGCCGTCTACGCACCGAACGACATCGATGCGTTCGCCTGCGTGCTGGCGACCTTTCGCGCGAATGCGACCTGGGTACCGATCAACGCGCGCAACGCGCTCGATGCGAACATCGATTTCATGAACCTCACCGAGTGCGAGTGGCTGTTCTATCACAGCAGCTTCGCCGGCAATGCACGCGAAATCCGCGCGCATGTACCGAGCCTGAAGCATTGCGTGTGCATCGACGCGGCCGACGCGGATGCACCGGCACTGGAGGCCTTCATGCAGCGCGGAGACGGCGTCGTCATCCCTGATCTCGCCTACGATCCGCATCGCATGGCGACGATACTCGGCAGCGGTGGTACGACCGGCCGCTCGAAGGGCATCCTGTGGGACAACCTGACCTGGTCGACGCTGATCGCCGAGACTTCGATCATGATGCCGGGCGAGCGGCCGCCAGTGCATTTGTGTGCGGCGCCGATGACGCATGCCGCCGGCATCCTGACTTTCATGCTGACCCCGCAGTGTCCAACCAACGTGGTCCTCGAGAAGATCGACCCGCTGGAAATCATGGAGACGATCGAGCGCCAACGCGTCACCCACCTGTTCCTGCCGCCGACTGCGCTCTATGCGATGCTCGCCCATCCGCGGGTGCGCGAATTCGACTATTCGTCGCTGACGCACTTCCTGATCGCCGCGTCGCCGGTGTCGCCGGACAAGCTGGCGGAGGCAGTCGAAGTCTTCGGGCCGTGCATGTGCCAGTGTTACGGTCAGGTCGAAACGCCGATGCTGATCACCTATCTTCCGCCGGATGAACTGACCGCCGCCGTGCGTGATCCGGCGCTGCGCCATCGACTGAAGAGCTGCGGCAGGCCGTGCGCGCTGACCTTGATGGCGATCATGGACGACGATGGCCGGCTCCTGCCGCGCGGCGAGCCTGGCGAAATCGTCGCGCGCGGCAATCTCGTTGCGCCGTGCTATTACCGCAACGCGGAAGGGACTGCAGAGGCACGTCGCCACGGTTGGCATCACACCGGCGATGTCGCGACCTGGGACGAGGACGGCTATGTCTACATCATCGATCGCAAGAAGGACATGATCATCACCGGTGGCTTCAACGTGTTCTCGGCCGAAGTCGAGGCAGCGATCAACGCGCATCCCGGCGTCGAGAACTGCGCGGTGATCGGCACGCCGGACCCGAAATGGGGTGAGATGGTGACGGCCATCGTCGTGCTGCGGCCCGGCCAGTCGCTCGCACCGGATGCGTTGATCGAATTCGCCAAGGACAGGCTCGGCAGTGTGAAGGCCCCGAAGAAAGTCGAGATCTGGCCGGAACTGCCGCGTTCACCGGTGGGGAAGGTGCTGAAGACGGAAATCCGCCGGAAGTTCTGGACCGGTACCGAGCGCGCGGTGAACTGAGGGCATCATGGCCGGCATCCCGATCACGCTGCTGACGGGCTTTCTCGGCAGCGGCAAGACGACGCTGCTGAAGCACCTGCTGATGGATCCGGAATTCGCGCGCAGCATCGTCATCATCAACGAATTCGGCGAAGTCAGCATCGATCACCTGATCGTCGCGAACCTCGCGGAGAACATCGTCGAACTGCGCAACGGATGTCTCTGCTGCAGCATTCGCGGCGATCTCGCACTGACGCTCCACGAACTGCTGTACAAACGGCGGCTTGGCGATCTGCCGCCGTTCGATCGCTTCGTGATCGAGACGAGCGGACTCGCCGATCCGGTGCCCCTCGTCCATACCTTGATGGTGACGCCGGCACTTGCGCGTACGGTCCGCCTTGCATGCATCGTCACCGTCGTCGATGCCGTCAATGCGCCACGGACGGTCGCCACGCATGTGACGGCCGCCGATCAGATTGCACTCGCCGACCTCGTCGTCGTGTCCAAGGGCGATCTCGCCTCGCCCGCCGAACGCGACGCCGTACGCGCCCTGGTGGCGGACTTGAATCCGTCGGCCCGCGTCGTCGCAGCGGTACACGGCGAGCTGTCGGCGACCGTCATCGCCGCCACCGATTCCGCCGATGTTCTCGCCTCGGTCCGTCGCGTCGCGCAGCTTGACGCGTGGACCGCACGCCATGCCGGTCATGCCGAGGCTGGCGAGCATGCGCACGGCGCGCACTACAGGACACTCGTCTGCCGGCACGCGGACCCGCTGAGCCTTGCCGGCACGACGATCTTTCTCAATCGGGTCGTCAACGAACTGGGGCAGCGGATCCTGCGCATCAAGGGCATCGCCGGTTTCCGCGAACGTGGCGGACGGCCGGGCGTGATACATGCCGTGCAAAACCGGTTTTATCCGGTACAGTGGCTCGACGAATGGCCGGACGACGATCACACGAGCCGGCTCGTCTTCATCGGCCGCGACTTCGATCCGGACCCCATCGAAGAACGCTTCGAGGCCCTGTGTGTCTGAATGTTCGCGGCTGGCGTCATCGTAAGGTTCGGGAATTACCATGCACATTCGCAAGTTTGACGCCGGCTACAGCCGGCGCATGTTTCTGTCGCGCACCGCGCAGGGTCTGTTGGGTGCCGGGGTGCTCGGTTCGGTGTGGGATGCGGTCGCACAGAACGGTACGTTCGAAAAGGCCTATCCCGACGAACTGCTGTCGATCGAGATGTACACGAAAGGCCGGATCAAGCCCGGCGACATCCTCGACGCGAACAACGTCGATCTGGTGCAGGATCTGCTCGACCCCGTCCGCTACATGCAGGTCAAGCAGATGGGGCGGCGGATCGGCATCGTGCAGTCGACGACCGACATGCTGCACCTCTCGCCGGTCGATTACGTCGAAGCGACGCTGCGCAACCGGGGCCAGGCGAAACTCGACGAGAAGGGCAATTGTTACACGCTCGACGGCAAGCCGTGGATCGGTGGCAATCCATTCCCCGACCCGCAGTCGGCGCTCGAAGTCTTCGTGCCGATCACGCTGTCATGGGGCCGCCATGACGTGTCGTTCTACACCATCAAGGACTACGAGATCGACGCGAACGGCAAGCGGGGCTATTACTACGAAATCTGCTGGTGTGAATATGCACCGGTCGCACGCGTCACGCTCGATCCGAAACCCTATCGCCCGGGCATGGAAGACAAGCTGCGTTACCAGTCGGTCTTCTTCACGTATCCGAACGACGCGAAGGGCACGTCGTTCCTGAACATCTGGTCTTACGATCAGGCGACGTTCCCCGATCTGCTCGGCTACCTGCCTGCCTTCAAACGTGTGCGCCGGTTCCCGTCGAGCCAGCGTTTCGAACCGCTGATTCCGGGCACGACGCTGTACCTGTCGGACGCCTGGGCGGCCGGCGATCCCTATCTCACCTGGGGCAATTTCAAGATCATCGGGCGCGGACCTTTCATTGCGGGCCTGACGCAGAACTGGAACGCCGACCACGAGAACTGGGAAGGCCAGGTGCACGGCGGCCCGCAGGGCATCACGTTCTGGGATACCAACGCGGAACTGATCCCGGAAGTGATCATCGTCGAAGCCGAACCCACCGGTTATCCACGTGCGCCGGTCGGCAAGAAGCGTGTGTGGTTCGACGCCCGCACGCTGCTGCCGGTGAACATGGTGACCTACGACCGGCGCGGCGACCCGTACAAATCATTCGACGGCTCGTACTCGCTGTACGAGAAGGGCGACAAGCGCGTGATGGACGGCAAGTACCCGTACTGGTCCTGGTGCAACGTCCACGCCCACGACGTGCAGAGCAACCGCATGACCCGCCTCGAGCAGACACGCAAGGTCGGCGGCTACGAAATGAAAGTCAACGACGAAAGCCTGTACGAACAGTTCCTGACCGAAGCTGCGATCCGGCGCCTTGGTACATAGCGGACTGACGAAGAGGATTTGCCACAGAGAACACCGAGAACACAGAGAAAGAAAACTGACTGGTCCGCTGCTCTACGCGGAATCAGTTTTCGCTGGATATCTCGTCGGCCGGGCCGGCTGGCGCCATCCAATTCGTGCCTTATCGGTGTTCTCGGTGGCAATAGAACTCATCCGAGCACGGTCACCGCGACGACGGCTTCCTCGACGCCGATGATGCCGCCGCCATTCTGGGCGAGGGCGATTTTCGCGCCGGGGACCTGGCGGGCGCCGGCTTCGCCGCGCAGTTGCGTGACGAGTTCGAAGATTTGGGCGATGCCGGTGGCGCCGATCGGATGGCCTTTCGATTCGAGTCCGCCGGACGGATTGACGGGGAGGCGGCCGCCAAGGCTGAGCTCGCCGCGTTCTGCCGCGGGACCCGCTTCGCCGGGCCCGACGAGGCCCAGCGCTTCGACCTCGATGATTTCGCCCATCGCCGTCGCGTCATGCACTTCGGCGACCGACACGTCGCGCGGCCCGATACCGGCCTCGGCATATGCGCGCTCCCCGGCGAGCCGTGACGCGTGCTCCGGGTAGTTCGACGCGGAGCGATCGCTGCCGGTCTGCAGCACCGAGGCGAGCACGCGCTTCGCGCGTTTCGCACCGCCGAGCTTCGCGAGGCCGGCGGCGTTGCAGATGATCGCCGCGGCCGCGCCATCGCTGATCGGCGAGCACATCGGCAGCGTCAGCGGGTACGTGATCGGCGGTGCGGCCAGCACCTCGTCGATCGAGTACGCCAGCTGGTATTGCGACAACGGGTTCATGGTCGAATGCTGATGATTCTTCGCCGACACGGCGGCGAGCTGGCGCTGGGTCGAGCCGAACGTCTTCATGTGCAGGCGGCACAACCCGGCATAGACATCCATGAACACGCTGTACGGCTTGTCGGACTGCGAGCCCGGCGGTACCGGGACGCCATCGCCGATGCTCATCAGCAGATCGCGGTTCTT
>JADZCB010000278.1 GCA_020851775.1 Gammaproteobacteria bacterium | reverse complement strand
GCATGCGCTTCGTCACGGGCGCGGGCGAGGATCGGCAGACCGGGCAGGCGCTGGCCGAGACTGCGCGCAATGCCGTCCGCCGTGCGTGGCGCGTCGAGCGTGATCACGACTGCGACCGCATTGTCGGTGACGACACCGGGCAGCAAATCGGGGTGCTCGGCATCGCCGACATAGACCGGAGCGCCCGCCGCGCGCAGGCGTTCGACAAGCCGCGGATCGCGATCGATCGCGAGATACGGAATGCCCTCGCGATCGAGCACTTCGCCGAGCAACTGGCCGACGCGCCCGTAGCCGGCGATGACGACGTGATCGGCAAGCTCGGGCAGAGCTTCATCGACGGGACCGTGCGCAGCGCCGCTCTGCAGACGGCGTCCGAGTCCGTGGCCCAGGCGGGCGACGAGCGGGGCCGCGAGCATGCTGAAGCCGACGACGATGAGCATGAATTGACCGACCTGCTGATCGAGGAAGCCTTTGATCAGCGCGATGCCGATCACGATGAACGCGAATTCGCCGCCCTGGCCGAGCAGCAGACCGCCTTCGACCGCGATCGCCCGCGACAGGCCGAAAGCCCGTATCACGAGCGCAGTCACCGTGAATTTCAGCGCATACAGGCCGAGCACCGACAGCGGAATCCACAGCGGCTCGTCACCGATCGCGCGCAGATCGATGCCCATGCCGACGGCGAGGAAGAAGAGCCCGATGAAGAGGCCGCGGAACGGCTCGATCGTGAGCTGCACCTGGTGCCGGTAGGCGGTTTCGGCGAGCAGGAGACCGGCGAGAAAAGCCCCGAGCGCAAATGACAGACCGGCCGCCCAGGTCGTCGCCGCCGTGCCGAGCGTGACCAGCAGCGTCAGCGCCATGAACGCGTCGGGCTGATGTGTCGCCGACACGCGACGGAACAGCGGCTGCGCGAGCCGCTTGCCGAGCACTGCGATCACCGCGATGGCGACGGCGGCCTTGAGCGCGGCGTACGCGAGCGACAGGCCCAGCGCGCCGCCGTCTTCGCCGACGTGATCGACGAGCACCAGCAGCGGCACGACCATCAGATCCTGCATCAGCAGCACCGCGAATGCGACGCGGCCGACCGGCGAACCCAGCTCGCGCCGCTCTGCGAGGAGCTGCATGACGATGGCCGTCGACGACAGCGCGAGCGCGAGCCCCAGCACGATCGCCGCCGGCCAGGTGTTGCCGAAGAAGCGCGCGAGGCCCGCGATCAGGATCGCAGTGACGAGGATCTGTGCGTTGCCGAGCCCGAACACCCAGCGGCGCAGGCGGTAGAGCTGTGCGATCGAGAGTTCGAGGCCGAGCGTGAAGAGCAGGAACACGACGCCGAACTCGGCGATCTGCCGCGTGCCCGCGACGTCGGTGATGACGAAGCTGCGCAGCCACGATTCGCTGCCGACGAGGCTGCCGATGCCGTAAGGTCCAATCGCAGTACCGGCGATCAGGAAGGCCAGCACCTGGCTGAACTGCAGTCGCCGGACGAGCGGGATCAGCACGCCGGCGATCGCGAGGAACACGAGCAGCTCGCGCAGCAGCGGCAGGCTCGTATGCGTCGCGGCAGGGCTCATTCGTTTCGACCCTACCCGACATGCTCGCGGAATGCCAGATGATGGCATCGCGCAGCGTCGATCGCGTGCCGTCGCGCGGCGGACTGCCTTAACATGGCAGGGGGCGCTGAACTCGGGAGTGTCGCGCCGGTCTGCCACAGTCGCGCACGTCAACGCGTCCAGTCGAGCCCATCACGCCAGCGAGAACCGTCATGACCGCCGCCTTCAGTCGCTCCCGCAAGCTCGCGGGCTGGTTCCTGCTGTTGCTGATACTGCTCGGCGGCGTCGCGTGGTATCACATGCAGGCCGACGAGCAGGCTGCGCAGCCCGGGCTCGCGACGCGCGCGACGATCGAACGTGGTGACGTCGAGGAACTGGTCACCGCCCAGGGCAAACTGGAAACCCGCGAGTACGTCGACGTCGGCGCGCAGGTGTCCGGTCAGCTCAAGCGCGTGCACGTCGAGATCGGCGACGTCGTGAAGAAGGGACAGCTCCTCGCCGAAATCGACCCGCGCGTCTACGAGGCGCGCGTGCAGGCGGACGAGGCGCGACTGCGCACCTTGCGCGCGCAGCTCGCCGAACAGCAGGCCCAGATCCGCTTCGCGAAGCGCGTCTACGAGCGCAATCGCCGGCTGATCGCCGAGCAGGCCGTCAGCCAGGAAGCGCTGGAAGACAGCGAGACGAACTGGAAGGTCGCCGAGGCGCGGGCCGGCTCGCTCGCGGCGCAGATCGAGGAAGCCCAATCGACCCTGGACGGCGATCGCACCAACCTCAACTTCACGAAGATTTTTGCGCCGATCGACGGCACGGTCGTCCTGCAGAGCGCGCAGGAGGGCCAGACGCTGAACGCGGTCCAGTCGGCGCCCGTCATCGTCCAGCTCGCCGATCTGGATCGCATGACGGTCCGGGCGCAGGTCGCGGAAGCGGACGTGATGCGCATCGGCCCGGGCCAGGCGGCGTATTTCACGACCCTGGGGGCGATGGACGAGCGCTGGCAGGGCACGGTGCGCCAGGTGTTGCCGTCGCCGGAAGTGATCAACGAAGTGGTGCTCTACAACGCGCTGATCGATGTCGACAACACCGATCGACGCTTGATGACGGGCATGAGCGTGCAGGTCTTTTTTGTGCTCGGTCGCGCCGAGGACGTGCCGCTCGTCCCGATCGCCGCGCTGCGTGAACGCGTCGACGACGCCGAGGCCGCCGACGGCGAAGCGTATGCCGTGCAGGTGCAGACCGCTGCCGGCGTCGCGTCCCGCGTCGTGCGTGTCGGCATCCGCAACCGCCGTGTCGCCGCCGTCGTCGACGGGCTCGCAGTCGGTGACCAGGTACTCCTGCCGGCGCCCGGCGGGCCCGCCGCGACCCCGATGATGCGCATGCCGCCGCGCCTGTGAACGGACCGTCGGCGGCGATGCAACCCCTGCTCGAGCTCACGGACGTCAGCCGTCACTATGTGGCGGGCAAGACCGTCGTGCGTGCGCTCGACGACAGCTCGCTGACGATCTGGCCCGGCGAATTCGTCGCGATCATGGGCCAGTCGGGATCCGGCAAGTCGACGCTGATGAACGTCATCGGCTGTCTCGACCGGCCGACTGCGGGCCGCTACCGCGTCGAGGGTGTCGATGTCGCGACGCTCGACGGCGATGCGCTCGCCGCGCTCCGGCGCAACACCTTCGGCTTCGTGTTCCAGCGCTACAACCTGCTGGCGACGGCGACGGCCGAGGAGAACGTCGAGATCCCGGCAATCTATGCCGGCATGCCGCGCGAGGCGCGGCTCACGCGGGCACGCGCGCTGCTGACCCAGCTCGGGCTCGGCGACCGCGCCGGCCATCGGCCGGGCGAACTGTCCGGCGGCCAGCAGCAGCGCGTCGCGATCGCGCGCGCGCTGATGAACGATCCGCCGGTGGTGCTCGCCGACGAACCGACCGGCGCGCTCGACAGCCGGGCGGGTCGCGAAGTGATCGCGCTGCTGCAGGAACTGCATGCACAGGGCCGCACGATCATCCTCATCACGCACGACGAGGCGCTCGCGCGCGAAGCCGGGCGCGTGGTCCGGATCAGCGACGGGCGCATCGTCGACGAGGCGTCGCCGGCAGCGCCTGCCGTCGCGCCGGCGGCGGCGTACACGGCGGTCGGTGCACCGGGCGTGGTGCCGGAAATCCTCGAGTCGACGAAGATGGCGCTGCGCGCGCTGCGCGTGAACTTCTTTCGCACGGCGCTGACCCTGCTCGGCATCGTGATCGGGGTCGCGTCGGTGGTGACGATGCTCGCGATCGGCAGCGGCAGCACACGCAAGGTGATGGAGCAGATCTCCGCGATGGGCACCAATCTGCTGATCGCGCGGCCCGGGGCGATGGGGTTTCGCGGCGGCGGCGACATCGTGACGATGAACGTCGGCGACGCCGAGGCGATCGCCGCGCTGCCGAACGTCGATTACGTGCTGCCCGAGCGCAGTTCGCGCTACACCGCGCGCTACGGCAATGCGGATTACATGACGACCGTCACCGGTGCCTGGCCGTCGATGGCGGTGATGCGCGACTGGCCTCTGAGCATGGGATCGTTCTTCACCGAGCGCGATCTGACCGGCTACGCGCCAGTCGTCGTGCTCGGCAGTACGGTCGTCAAGCAGCTCTTCCCGAACGGTGAGGATCCAATCGGACGCTTCGTGCTTCTGCGCAATGTGCCGTTCGAGATCATCGGCGTGCTCGCCTCGAAGGGCGCGTCGATGTTCGGCAGCGATCAGGACGACGTCGTCTTCATCCCGCTGACGACCGGCCTCATCCGCCTCTTCGGCGGCACGCACGTGCACAGCATCACCGTGAAGATCGACGATCTGTCGCAGATCGCGGCGACCGAACGCGCCATGAACACGGTGCTGCGCGATCGTCACCGTATCGAGGACTTCAGCGTGCGCAACATGGCGTCGATGATCGAAATGGCGTCGTCGACGCAGAAGACGCTGACACTCCTGCTTGGCGCCGTCGCCTTGATCTCGCTCGTCGTCGGCGGGATCGGGGTGATGAACATCATGCTCGTCAGCGTCACCGAGCGCATGCGCGAGATCGGCGTGCGCGTCGCGACCGGTGCGCGGATGCGCGACATCCTGCTGCAGTTCAACACCGAAGCGGCGGTGGTCGGCATGATCGGCGGGATCATCGGGGTCGCGTTCGGCCTCGGTATCGCGCTCCTGCTCGGTCAGTTCGGTGTCGATGTCGCGTTCTCGCCGTGGCCGCCGCTCGGTGCCTTCACCAGCGCGCTCGTCACCGGGCTCGTGTTCGGCTTCCTGCCGGCGCGCAAGGCGGCGCGGCTGGATCCCGTCGTCGCCCTGGCGGGCGAGTGAGACGATGATGCGGGCTTCCCTCTGCCTCGCGACGGCCGCGCTGCTCGGCGGCTGCGCGCTGATGCCGCGCGACGGCCCGCCGCCGCAGGCGCTGCCGGCGCACTACAGCGCCGGGCCGCGCGCGCCACAGGGCGATCTCGCCGACTGGTGGACGCAGTTCGACGATCCGGGCCTCACCGCCGCGATCGAGCGCGCCCGCGACGCGAATCCCGATCTCGCCGCCGCGCTCGCGCGCATCACGCAGGCACGGGCCAGCCTGCGCGCGGCCGGCGCGCCGTTGCTGCCGACGGTCGACGCCGGTCTCGGCTCGACCCGCAACTGGATCGCCGGCGACGCCTTCGGCGGCGCCGTCGGCGGCGGCGGGTTCGGCGGGCGCGGTGGTTTCGGCAGCGGCACGCAGCACCAGGCGAGCCTCGACGTGAGCTGGGAGGCCGATCTCTTCGGTCGCATCCGCAGCGAACTCGCCGCGGCGGACGCGCGCTACGTCGCCTCGCGCCACGATCGCGACGCCCTCGAGCTCGCGACCTGCGCTGCCGTCGCCGATGGCTACGTGACAGCCACTGGACTGCGCGAGCGGCTCGCGATCGCGCGCGCGAACCTGCTGTCGAACCGGCAGGTGCTGAAGATAGTCGAAGCGCGACTGCGCGAAGGGGCGACCTCGCGGCTCGAAGTCGCGCAGCAACGCACCGCGGTCGCGAACGTCGAAGCCTCGGTCGCCGCCCTCGAACAGCAGTTGCGCGACGCGGGCAACGCGCTCGCCGTGCTCGAAGGCCGCGTCCCGGATGGCGGTGTGGCCGGTGCGGCGTCGCTCGCCGCGCTGAGCTTGCCGGCGATTGCACCCGGCCAGCCCGCCGATCTGCTGGCGCGCCGTCCCGATCTTGCCCGGGCCGAGGCCGATCTGCGGGCCGCGAACGGCGACATCGGGGCCGCGCGCGCCGCGCTGCTGCCACGTCTGACGCTGTCGGGCAATGGCGCCTTCGGGATCGAGCCGGCGACGACGATCGGCACGCTGGCCGCCGCGCTCGCGGCCCCGATCTTCCAGGGCGGACGGCTCGCGGCGGAAGTCGATCGCACCCGCGCGCGCCGCACGGAACTCGTCGCGAACTATCGCAACGGCGTGCTCGTCGCGACGCGCGAAGTCGAGGATGCCCTGAGCGCCGCGGACGCGAACGCCCGCCGTCGCGCCGCGCTCGACGTCGCCGCGCGCGAAGCGCGTGACGCGACACGTCTCGCGCGCGAACGCTATCTCGCCGGCCGCATCGACTTCCTGACGCTGCTCGACACCCAGAGCGCCGAGTTCGCCGCGGAAGACGCCGCCGTCGACGCGCGTCGCGCCGAATTCAGCGCGGCGATTGCGCTGTACAGGGCGCTCGGGGGCGGCTGGCACGTCGTGGCGTCCGCTTCTGCGGCGCCGGCGGCGCAGGTGGCGGGCGGGCAGGATCGGTCGCAAGAGGACGGCAAGACGCGTTAGCATCACATCTGCACTTTCCGCCATGAGTTTTCGATGACCACCGACCCGTCCGCGACTGCCACCGACCAGACCCGGTTCTGGAACGAGGAGGGTGGGCGACGCTGGGTCGCGAACATCGATCGCGTCGAGCGCATGATCGCGCCGCTGAACGCCGCACTGCTCGCGTTGGCGGCGCCACAGCCAGGTGAACGCGTGCTCGACGTCGGGTGCGGTGGCGGCATCACCAGCGCGGCGTTCGCCGCCGCGGTCGGCCCGACCGGCCGCGTGCTGGGTCTCGATGTCTCGGCGGTGATTCTGGAGGTCGCGCGCCAGCGCTACGCGCAGGTGCCCGCGCTCGCGTTCGAGGCAGGTGACGCGGCGACGCTGGCGCTCGGCGGCTTCGATCTCGTCGCCTCGCGCTTCGGCGTGATGTTCTTTCCCGATCCGCTCGCGGCGTTCAAGAACCTGTACCGGGCGATCGCGCCGCGGGGCCGGCTCGCGTTCGTATGCTGGCGCGCCATCGAGCTCAATCCGTGGATGGGCGACTGCGCGCGTGCGGCCTTCACCGTGCTGCCGAAGCCGGAGCCGCCGCCGCCGGGCGCACCCGGTCCGTTCGCCTTCGGCGATGCCGGCCGCGTGCAGCGCCTGCTCGCCGATGCCGGTTACGTCGATGTCGAGCTGACTCCGCGGGATCTCCTGCTCGAACTCGGCACCGTCGATGACGCGATCGAGCAGATGACAGGCATGGGCCCCGCCGCACCGGCGTATGCCGCCGCCGATGCGACGGTGCGCGCCGCTGCCGTCGCTGCGTTGCGCGCGGTCCTCGACGCGCACCGTGACGGCGACCTCGTACGCATGCCGGGTGCGGTATGGCTCGTCCGTGCACGTTGTATGTGACGACGTGGCGATCGCGCGTGATCTCCGTCGCGTTTTCTCCGTCCGGGCGCTCAGCACAGCGCTGCCCGCGACGATATCCGTGAACGAAATCCTTGCCGCGCGCATCCAGCGACATGCCGCGCGCGGCGAACGATGTCATGTCCGAAAAATGAAAGGGGGTCGAATGAATTCGAAAGCACGAGACACGCGTCTCATCGATCGTTGCGCTTATGCGCTGCTGCGTCCGCCGCCGGCGCGTCCCGCCACCCGCCGATCAGCGCTGCTGGCCCCGGTGCTGATCGGTCTCGTCGCCTGCGGGTTCCACGCGGGCAATCCGGCCTTCGGAATCGCAGCGGCAATGTCGCTGATGCTGGTCAGGCGAGCGAGTCGGCACGCCGACCGGTCCCACCTCTCCCCCGTCGTCGATTCACGGTGCTGAGCCATGGGTATCAGTCTCGGAATCACCACGCCGGTGCTCGATCCGGCGCAGATGGCGACGTTTCGTGCGACCGGTTATCTCGTCGTGCGGCGTGTGTTGCCGCAGACGGTCACCGCCTCGCTCGCACGCTGGGCCGATGAAGTCGCTGCCCTGCCTGAAATGCCGGGCCGGCAGGCGGTCTACCGCGCGCCGTCGCTGAAGCATCATGGCCGCTGCCTCGTCCAGCGCATCGAACGCGTCACCCCGTTTCACGACGGCTTCCACCGTCTGACGCTGGCGCTCGCACTGCCGGCCGGTCAGCTCCTCGGTGACGCGGCGCTGCTGCTCGCCGAACGCCTCGAATTCCTGCAGCCCGGTCGCGAAGGCTGTGTGCCGCACCGGGATGCGGCCGAACCGTGGATGCGCTACGCCACCGGTTTCGTCAGCGTGATCGTCGCCATCGATCCGACGGGGCCTGACCAAGCCTGTCTCGAAATCGCGCCCGGCCAGCATCGCCATGGCCTCCATAGGCCGGCGCCGGTGCTCGATGGTGCGACGATCGCCGCCCTCGATTTCGACCCCGTGCCGGTCGAGCCGGGCGATCTCGTCTACGTCCATCCCTACGCGCCGCACCGCGTGCGACGCAATCGCAGCGGCACGGTCCGGCGGCGTTACCGCATGCTGTTCAACCGCCTCGCCGATGGCGATCACCAGGCGCAGTTCTACGCCGAACGGCAGCGGATGAAGCTGCCGGATATCGACCGCCTGCTGGCGGACGGGAGCTGACGCCGCGCATCGTCGCCGGTGTTCGCGCAGGCCGGGCGTGTCGAGCGCCCCGCCTGCGCGCCGCGTCAGCCGTTCAACTGACGTCCTCCAGTGGTGCGGCCTGCGCAAAACGCCTGAGCACGTTGCCGGTGATCCGCGACACGTTGTTGTCGTAGCCGTTGCCGCTTGCGGGCGCGACAGCCGCTCGCGAGAATCGGCGTTCAGGGTGTCAACACGTCACCGGAGATCGTCCCGTGAATCCGCCATTTTCGAGTTCTCTCGTCGCACCCGAGCGGACCGAACTGCTGACCGAGGTGATCGACCTCGTCGACGCCATCGACATTGCGACCCTGATCCGCAAGTCGCGCGAGGATTGAAGGCGACGATGAATACCCTCCGTCCGCTGATCGGTGTGCCCGCCGACACCTACACGCACGGCCCGCATCTCTATCACTCGGCAGGCGACAAGTATCTGCGCGCGGTGGCCGAAGTCGCGCAGGCGCTGCCCGTCGTGATCCCGGCGATGGCCGACGCGCTCGACCTCGATGCGCTGCTCGATCGCGTCGACGGCGTGCTCCTGACCGGCGCCGTATCGAACGTGCATCCTCCGCACTACGGTGCGACGCCGAGTGCCCAGCACGAGCCCTACGATCTCGTGCGCGACGATTTGACCCTCGCGCTCGTCCGGCGCTGTCTCGCGCGCGCGCTGCCGCTGTTCTGCATCTGCCGCGGCTTTCAGGAACTCAACGTCGCGCTCGGCGGCACGCTCGAAGCCGAGCTGCAACTCGGTGCCGGCCGCCTCGATCATCGCGCACCCGAGTTCGACGATCTCGATCATCGCTACGGACTCGTCCACGACGTCGAACTCGTGCCCGGCGGCCTGCTCGCGACACTGCTCGGCAAGTCGCGGATGCGCGTCAATTCGCTGCACCGGCAGGGCCTCGCGCGCCTCGCCGACGGGCTCGTCGTCGAAGCCCGCGCGCCCGACGGCATCGTCGAGGCCGTGTCGGTGCCCAACACACCGACCTTCGCGCTCGGTGTGCAATGGCACCCCGAGTACCGCGCGGCCGACAATCCCGACTCCGTGACGCTCTTCGGCGCGTTCGGCGAGGCGGCGCGGGCGTATCGGGCGTATCGGGCGTTGTGCCGGGAGTAAGCCTTTTTAAGGCCACAGAGAACACCGAGAACACAGAGGGAATAAATCGGTGGATAGCCTCGGCATCGATATCGCGAGCATTGACGATGGTGCTTCGGAGGGTCCTTTATCAAGCGCTTCCTTCTCTGTGTTGCTCGGTGTTCTCTGTGGCACGTACATGAGCCAAGCGAAGGCACGCTCGCCTGCTTTGGCACGAATCGATGAACGGAGGGGAAGAACATGCCGCTGCGCAACCCGAACGACTATCGCGACAAGACCGCCGACTGGCTCGCGTTCTTCGCGAATCGACGCCGGCAGGCGCTGGCGCCACTGGTGACGCCGGCGCTCGTGCGTGAGCATGAAGAAGATCCGCGCGGCGGCGACACGCCGCACGGTTTCGCGCTGCAGGACGTGCTGAACTACGTCCACAACATGCCGACCGACGGCAAGTCCTTCGCTTATGCCGAAGTGCCTTATCGGCGCTACCGGCTCGGCATCATGCATGCGCGCGGTCACACGCCGACGTTTCCGGATGATCGCGTGTTCACGAGCGAACGCGAGGCGGTGCACGCGGTGTTCCTCGAGCGCCTGTGCACGCTGCACCTGACGACCGACGCGGAGGATCAGGGATGAGACTCGCGCAGATTCGCGGCTACTGCGATCGTCCGAACGTGCGTCCCGGCGAGGCGCTCGATTTCTTCGTCAGCACTCCACGTCCCGGACCTTGCCGCACGCGCCTCGTGCGGCTGATCCACGGCGATCGCAACCCGGACGGCCCCGGCTACAAGGAAGAGGACGTTGCCGGCGTCGGGAGCGGTGAGTTGCTCGCGACGACACAGTTCACCCAGCTCGGCGGTCACGTCGTCGTCGCGGACCCGGCCGGTGCACTGGACGGCCGCGATGGCCTGACCCTGCATCTCCATCTCTGGTCGACCTTGCCGGCGAAACGCCAGGGCGTCGTCGCGCGCTGGTCGGACGCGACGGACGAAGGCTGGGCGCTCGCGATCGAAGACGGTCATCTCGTCTTCATGGTCGGCGATGGCGCGCAGGTGTCGCGCGTCGTGTCGCCGAAGCCGCTGTTCCCCGACGTGTGGTATTCGGTCGTCGCGCGCATCGATCGCGCGGCATGCCAGATCTCCCTGTCCCAGGTCGTCACGCTGAACAGCGTCAACAGCCGCTTCGGCCGGATCGTCGATCTCGACGCCGACGCGGCGGCGGATGCGACGCTGACGGCGGCACCTGCGCGGCCCGACGTACCCCTGCTCGTCGCGGGTCTCGCGCAGGAGGCGACGAGCGGGCGCGTCGTCGCGCTCTACAACGGCAAGGTCGACGGTCCGCGCCTGTGGACGCAGCCGCTCGACGCGGCGGATTGCGCGTCGCTGCACGCGGGCGGCGCGGTGCCGGGTGCCCACGCACACTGGGATTTCGCCGCCGGGACGACGCGTGACGGCATCGGCACCGACGCGGTGCGCGATGTCTCCGGCCACGGTTTCGACGGCCGCTGCGTGAACCAGCCCGATCGCGGCATGACGGGCTGGAACTGGGACGGCCGGGAAGAGCACTTCGTGCATTGCCCCGAACAGTACGGCGCATTGTGGTGCCACGAGGACAGTCTCGACGACAGCCGCTGGCAGAAAGCGCTGACGCTCGCGATCCCCGCCGATCTGCCGAGCGGCTGCTATGCGCTGAAGCTCGAACAAGGCGCGGAAGTCGATCGCGTGCCGTTCTTCGTCGCGCCGCCGCGCGGCACGGCGACGGCGCGCATCGCCGTCGTCATCCCGACCTTCAGCTATCTCGCCTATGCGAACTCGCAGGTGCTGCAGAACGCGGCGACGGGCCAGTGCGTGATGGGCGTGCTGACGACGCTCGACGATCTCGATCTCGAACTGAACGTGACACCGCAGCACGGGCTGTCGACCTACGACTACCACAGCGACGGACGCGGCGTCGCGTACACGAGCTGGCGCCGGCCGATCCTGAATCTGCGCCCGGACTATCGACACGAGTTCGGCGCGGTGTGGCAGTTTCCGGCCGATCTCCATCTGATCGACTGGCTGACGGTCAAAGGCTTCACCTTCGACGTCATCACCGATCACGATCTGCATGCCGAAGGCGCCGCGCTCCTGCGCCGTTACGCCGTCGTGATCTCGCCGTCGCACGCCGAGTACACGTCGTCGCAGATGCTCGATGCCTACGAGCAGTATCTCGCGAGCGGCGGACGCGGCATGTACCTCGGCGCGAACGGGTTCTACTGGGTCACGAGTCAGCATCCGGAGAAGCCGTGGCTCGTCGAAGTGCGCAAGGGCGAAAGCGGCGATCAGGCGTGGCGTGCGCGACCCGGCGAACTCCATCACAGCACGACCGGCGAGCGCGGCGGGATCTGGCGCCATCGGGCCCGCCCACCGCAGAAAATCTGGAGCACGGGCTATACGGCGCATGGACTCGATGTGTCGGCCGGCTACTATCAGTTGCCCGATGCACGGGATGCGAGGCTCGCGTGGATCTTCGACGGGATCGGGGCCGACGAGGTGATCGGCGATTTCGGCCTCGTCAACGGTGGCGCCTCCGGTCTCGAGATGGATCGCATCGACTATGCCCTCGGCACACCGCCGAACACGATGCTGCTCGCGAGTTCGCACGGTCATACCGCGAGCGCGATGCTCGTGCCCGAAGATCAGTACTTCGCGTATCCCGGGATCACCGGCCGTGACAACCCGCTGGTCCGCGCCGACATCGGCTACGTGACGACACGCCACGGCGGGGCCGTGTTCGCGGCGTCGTCGATGGCCTGGTGCGGCAGCCTGTCGTGGAACGGCTACGCGAACAACGTTTCGCGCATGACCGAGAACGTGCTGCGCCGGTTCGCGCAGGACGGGCCGTTGGACGAGGTCGTGTGAGACGGCGACGCGCAGGGATCGATGGGTAGCGCCGTCGCGCCGGATGGAGCGCTGGCGCGGTCTGGGGTGACGATTGAAAACGCCCGGGTCCGGCGTATCTTCGCTTCCACTGCATCACGTCCCGAGGTACGAGCCCGATGAACCCCGTTGCGCATGGAACTGCCCTGGATGCCGAGGCCCTGGCGATCGACGCCACCGCGCACGGTGACCCGGCACACGCGCCACGCCTGGATGCGTACTGGATGCCGTTCACGTCGAACCGTCGCTACAAGAAGTCGCCGAAGCTGATCGCGAAGGCGGAGGGGATATGGTTCACCACCTGCGATGGCCGCCAGGTGCTCGACGGCCTGTCGGGGCTGTGGTGCTGCAACGCCGGTCATTGTCATCCCCGTATCGTCGAGGCGGTGCGCCGTCAGGTCGGCACGCTCGACTATGCGCCGGCCTTCCAGGTCGGGTGCGAAGACGCCTTCCGTCTGGCGGAACGGCTGGTGGCGATGGCGCCGGACGGCTTCGGACAGGTCTTCTATACGAACTCGGGCTCGGAGGCGGTGGACACGGCGCTGAAGATCGCCGTGGCCTGGCATCGCGCGCGCGGTGACGGGCAGCGCTTCCGGCTGATCGGACGCGAAAAGGGCTATCACGGCGTCGGTCTCGGCGGGATTTCGGTCGGCGGCATCGCCGCGAACCGGAAGACCTTTGCGTCGTTGATGATCCCGGGCGTCGATCATCTTCCGCATACGCTCGATCGCGCCGCGATGGCCTATTCGCGTGGACAGCCGGCGTGGGGCGCGCATCTCGCCGACGACCTCGAGCGGATCGTCGCGCTGCACGACGCGTCGACGATCGCGGCCGTCATCGTCGAACCGATGCAGGGCTCGGCCGGCGTCATCGTGCCGCCACGCGGCTACCTGGAGCGCTTGCGGGAAATCTGCGCGCGCCACGGCATCCTGCTGATTTTCGACGAAGTGATCTGCGGTTTCGGCCGGCTCGGCGAGAACTTCGGCGCGCAGCGCTTCGGGGTGACTCCCGATCTGATCACGTTCGCCAAGGGCGTGACCAGCGGCGTGGTGCCGATGGGCGGCGTCATCGTCAAGCGCGAGATCCACGACGCGTTCATGGCCGGCCCCGAGCATCTGATCGAACTGTTCCATGGCTACACCTATTCGGGTCATCCGCTCGCGGTCGCGGCGGCGCATGCGGCGCTCGACGTTTATGCCGACGAGGGCCTGTTCGCACACGCCCGGACACTGGAGCCGGTGCTGGAAGCCGCCGTGCATGCACTGCGCGGCGAGCCGCACGTCGTCGATATCCGCAACATCGGCGTCGCGGCCGCGGTCGAGCTGCAGCCGATCGACGGCAGCCCGGGGCTGCGGGCGCTGCAGGTGTTCGAAAAAGCCTACGAACTCGGTGCGCTGATCCGCGTCAGCGGCGACACCATTGCGCTCGCGCCGCCGCTCGTCAGCGCGCCGCACGACGTCACCCTGCTCGTCGATCTCCTGCGCGCGGCGCTGCGAACCGCGGGATGAACCAGGATTTTCTCCCCAAAGTGGTTGACGAAACGTGTCATCGGCAGCCTTTCTGGCGTAGTGGAGACTGTGTACTCAGGACAGTAGGGTGGGCTGACGCAGGTAGCCCAACGGCCAGCGCTCGAAGACAGAGAGAATCGTGACATGGGCGTGACGCCACGAGCGCTGAATCGCTGGCGTTGCGCCGATACGCCGAAAGTGGGGCTTCCGGCGTGAGCGCACTCTACGTCAGGCGCCCGTGGCGCTGGGTGTCCGGCATCAGCGTTGCGGCGATGAAGGCGCACGCGAACAGTGCGGCGACGATCCAGAAATACGCGGCTTCCATGCCGATGTGCTTGAGATAGAGCGCGGTGCTCTCGGCGTTGCCGCCGAAGATGGCGAGCGCGATCGCATAGGGCAGCGAGACGCCGAGGCCGCGGATGTGAGTCGGGTAGAGCTCGGCCTTCAGCACCGCGCTGAGCGCGTAGTAGCCGGACAGCAGAAACAGCACGCCGACGCAGAGCAGGTAGACCACCCAGGGATCGTTGGCGCGGCTCAGGGCCTCGAGTGCCGGCACGGCGCACAGCGCGCTACTGCCGAAGGCGATTCGCATCGTGCGTCTATGGCCGATGCGATCGGCGATCCAGCCGACCAGCGGCGGAAAGAAGATCATCGTCGCCAGCACGCCGGTCATGACTTCGGCGACGACGGCCTTCGGCATGCCGGCACTGTTGACGAGCAGCTTCTGCAGGTAGATCGCGAAGGTGTAGAAGCCGATGGCGCCGCCCGCCGTCAAAGTGAAGACGATGGCGGTCTCGCGCGGATAGTCGCGAAGCAGGGCGAGCGGCCGGCCGCGTGCGTCGCGGCTTGCGCGCTCCTCGGTGAAGTGGCGTGTCTCCTCGATGTTGCGGCGGATCCAGAACACGACCACGGCGAGCGCGGCGCCGAGCGCGAACGGGATGCGCCAGCCCCAGGCGTACAGCGCTTCCTCGCTCAGGATCCGCTGCAGGATCACCTGCAGGCTCATGGCCGCGAGCTGGCCGCCGATCAGCGTGACGTAGAGAAAGCCCGACCAGAACCCGCGCCGATGGCGGGTCGCCATTTCGCTGACGTAGGTCGCCGAGGCGCCGTATTC
>JADZCB010000277.1 GCA_020851775.1 Gammaproteobacteria bacterium | reverse complement strand
CCATCTTCAAGGCCGTCGTCGACCGCAGCGGCATCGATCCCGCGCGCATCGAGGAAGTGATCGTCGCGCAGTCGTACATGAACGGCGAGGCGCCGTGCATCGCGCGCTACGCAGCGCTCGCCGCCGGTCTGCCGATCGAACTGCCCGGCTACAGCCTCGATCGACGCTGTGGCTCGGGCCTCCAGGCGTTGATCAACGCGACCCTGCTGGTCGAAGCCGGGCACGCCGAGGTCGTCCTCGTCGGCGGCGTCGAAAGCATGAGCAATGTCGAGTACTACACGACCGACATGCGCTGGGGCGCCCGCGCCGGCAGCGTGCGCATGCACGACCGCCTGCAGCGTGGCCGCGAGCGTTCGCAGCCCGAGGAGCGCTTCGGCTACATTTCCGGCATGCCCGAGACGGCGGAGAATCTCGCGCGCGAATACGGGATCTCGCGTGGGGAACAGGACGCCTTCGCGCTGCGCAGTCACCAGCGTGCGGCCGCTGCATGGGCCGCGGGCCGCTTTGCCGACGAGGTGGTTGGACTCGACGTGCCGCAGGCCAAGGGTGCGTCACTCCGTTTCACGCAGGACGAAGGCATCCGTGCCGATGCCAGCATCGAATCGCTGGCGAAACTGAAACCGGTACTGAAGGACGGCACGGTGACGGCCGGCAACGCCTCCCAGCAGAACGATGCCGCGGCGGCCTGCCTCGTCGTCGCGGAGGACGTCCTCGCCGCGCTGAAGCTCGAACCGCTCGCCTATGTCCGCGGCTGGGCCGCCGCCGGCTGCCATCCGGCGACGATGGGCATCGGCCCGGATCCGGCCGTGCGCCGCCTGTTTCGCAAAACGGGACTCGGCTTCGATGATCTCGATCTCGTCGAACTCAACGAAGCCTTCGCCGCCCAGGCACTCGCCGTGCTGAAAGCCTGGGGCTGGGACGATCCCGCGCGCCTCAATGTCAACGGATCCGGTATCTCGCTCGGCCACCCGATCGGCGCGACGGGGCTGCGCATCATGACGACGCTCGTCCACGAACTGCAACGGCGCAAGGGCCGATACGGGCTGGAGACGATGTGCATCGGTGGTGGACAGGGTCTCGCGGCGGTGTTCGAGCGGGCATGATCACCGCGTGACGCCGCATCACGCGGGTGCCATGGAAGCGGAACCCGGGTCCGCGAGGTCATGAAGGGCGGTTCCCAGGCGAAGCGGCCATCGCGCCTGCCGGTGCTCCTGCAGGGCTTGCCAAATCATCGTAGGAGCGCCGGCAGCCGCGATTCGGCGCTTACGACAACGGTGGCGCTCCCGTGGCTACCCGCCCGCGGTGTCAGTGGCAACCGGCGGACAGGTACAGAACAAGTGCCGGTCCCCGTAGACGTTGTCGACGCGACCTGTCGGTGACCAGTATTTGTTCTGCCTGAGCGAGGGCAGCGGATACGCCGCGCGTTCGCGCGAATACGGATGGCGCCACTCGGTCTTGGCGACGACGTGCGCGGTATGCGGGGCGTGTTTGAGCGGATTGTCGTCCCGCGGCCAGCGGCCCGCCTCGATTTCGGCAATTTCGCCGCGGATGGCGATCATCGCATCGATGAAGCGATCGAGCTCGGCTTTGCTTTCGCTTTCCGTCGGTTCGAACATCAGCGTGCCAGCCACCGGGAACGACATCGTCGGCGCGTGAAAGCCGTAGTCGATGAGGCGCTTCGCGATGTCTTCCGCCGTCACGCCCGAGGTCTCCTTGAAGTCGCGCGGGTCGAGTATGCATTCGTGCGCGACCAGCCCGTGCGGCCCGGTGTAGAGGATCGGGAAATACGGTGCCAGACGCCGCGCCACGTAGTTCGCGTTAAGCACGGCGACCTGCGCCGCCGCGCTCAGGCCGCGCCCACCCATCAATGCGATGAACGCCCACGAGATCGGCAGAATGCCGGCGCTGCCATGACGCGCCGCGGATACGGCACCTGTCTCTGTCCCCGGTGCGAGCGGATCACCCGGCAGGAACGGCGCCAGATGGGCCTTCACTGCCAGCGGCCCGACACCGGGTCCGCCGCCGCCGTGGGGAATGCAGAACGTCTTGTGCAGGTTCAAGTGGGAGACGTCGGCGCCGAAGAGGCCGGGTGCGGCCGCACCCATCAGCGCGTTGAGGTTCGCGCCATCCAGATACACCTGCCCGCCGTGTTCGTGGACGATCGCGCATACCTCGGCGATCGCGGGCTCGAACACGCCGTGTGTCGACGGGTAGGTCACCATGATCGCGGCGAGCTTCGGCGCGTGGTGCGCGGCCTTGGCCAGCAGATCGTCGAGGTCGACGTTACCGGCAGCGTCGGTGGCGATGACGACCACGGTACAGCCTGCCATGTGCGCGGATGCCGGATTCGTGCCGTGGGCCGAACCCGGTACGAACACGATATCGCGATGTCCTTCACCGCGGCTCGCGTGCCAGGCACGGATCGCCAGCAGACCCGCGAACTCACCCTGCGCGCCCGAATTCGGCTGCAACGAGACTGCGTCGTAACCCGTCACCTCACACAGCCAGCGCTCGAGTTCACCGATCAGGGTCGCATAGCCGAGCGCCTGTTCCGGCGGCACGCAGGGATGCAGATTCGCGAACTGAGGCCAGCTCACGGCCAGCATCTCGACGGCCGCGTTGAGTTTCATCGTGCACGATCCCAGCGGAATCATCGTGCGATCGAGCGCGAGATCCTTGTCTGCGAGCTTGCGCAGGTAGCGCAGCAACTGAGTCTCCGTGCGATGGGCATGGAACACAGGGTGACCGAGGAAGGTGCTGCGACGGAGCAGCGCCGACGGCAGCCGTGACAGCGTCGCGGCATCGAGTGCATCCCACGCCGGCAGCGCCTGGCCGTGCAGTGCAAAGAGGCGCCACAAGGCCTCGATCTCGGCCAAGTCAGTCAGTTCGTCGAAGGCGAT
>JADZCB010000276.1 GCA_020851775.1 Gammaproteobacteria bacterium | reverse complement strand
TTCACGCAAGCATGAATTTCCCTGTGTTCCCGGTGTTCTCTGTGGCCCGACTTCCTGACGCCATGGGCACGCACGGAGACGTCCACGCGCACGACTTCAGGAGCCCGCCATGGATTTCCAACTGACCGATGAACAGAAAATGATCGCCGACACCGCCCGCAAGGTCGGTGAGAAATTCGGGCTCGACTACTGGCGCGATCACGACAAGCGCAAGGCTTTTCCCCAGGAGTTCTGGAAGGCGACCTGCGCGGCCGGTATCGGCGGCGTCGCGCTGCCGGAAGAATTCGGCGGCAGCGGGCTCGGTATGCTCGAAATGGCGCTCGCGATCGAGAACCTCGCGCGCGGCGGTGGCGGCAGCACGATCGGGCAGCTCTTCATGCTGAATCCGATTTTCGGCGGCGTATCGATTGCGCGCTACGGCACCGAGGAAATGAAGCGCCGCTACCTGCCACCGCTGATCACCGGCGATCTCGTCTGCTGCATGGCGCTGACCGAACCCGACGCCGGCACCAATACGCTCGAGATCACGAGCTTCGCGCGTCCCGACGGCGACGGCTGGATCCTGAACGGCAGGAAACACTGGATCACCGGCGCACTGTCGTCCGGGATCATGCTGATCGTCTGTCGCACGAAAAAGGTCGAAGAGGTCAAGCGCAAGACCGAAGGGATATCACTGTTCCTGATCGACACGGGCCGCAAGGGCGTCAGTCTCGGTCGCATCGACAAGCTCGGCACCAACACGCTCGATTCGTCGACGGTCTTCTTCGACGACGTGCGCCTCGACCCTGCCGATGTCGTCGGCACCCTCGACGGCGGCTGGCCGCAACTGCTCGACGTCCTGAATACCGAGCGCATCGTCACCACCGCCGGGCTGTGCGGCACGGTCGATCTCGCGCTCCGACTCGCGGTCGAATTCGCGAACGAACGCCGCGTGTTCGGCAAGACGCCGATCAGCGCGTATCAGGCGATCCAGTTCCCGCTCGCGCAGGCCCATGCCGAAATCGGTTGCGCGCGGCTGATGAACTACCAGGCGGCCGTGCTGTGCGATCAGGGTCAGCCGTTCGGCACCGAATCGAACATGGCGAAGCTCATCGCCTCCCAGGCCTGCGACAAGGCGACGATCCAGGCGATGCAGACTCTCGGCGGCATGGGCTATGCGAGCGAATACCATCTCGAACGACTATGGCGTGACCAGCGCCTGTTCCGCTTCGCGCCGGTGTCCGAAGAGATGATTCTGAACTTCATCGCTCAGCACAACCTCGGCATGCCGCGCTCGTATTGACGAATCTCCGGGTGCTTTCTTCCATACCGGGCATCGGTGGCGCCTGATCGGCCGGCGAATCCAGCCACGGAGGACACGGGGGGCACGGTCTCCGCGCCCTCCGTCGCTATATAGCTGAGCGTAAATCCGCTCCAGTCGAAGCTCGCGGGGCTGGGCGCCGGGGGTGGCCCCCACCCAGTGACCGATATTCACGCTCTGTTATATAGATTCGCCGGCCTATCAAGCACCGCAAACGCCCGGCTACAATACGCGCCGTATCGAAATGGCCCGCCGGGCCGCGTCCGGAGATTCGTTCCCCATGTGGATAGTCGAGCTGGCACTGCGTCGTCCTTATACGTTCGCGGTGATGGCACTGCTGATCCTCATCATGGGCGCGTGGTCCGTGCGCATGACACCGAAGGACATCTTTCCGTCGATCGAGACACCCGTCGTCACCGTCGTGTGGCAGTACGCGGGCCTGTCCGCCGACGAGATGCAGAGCCGGATTACCGCGTATTCCGAGTTCTCGCTCGCCAACAGCGTCGAGGACATCGCACGCATCGAATCGCAGACGCTGTCCGGGGTCGCCGTGATCCGCGTCTATTTCCAGCCGCACGCAAAAATCGAACTCGCCGTCGGCCAGGTCACCGCGATCTCCCAGACGATCCTGCGGCGCATGCCGCCCGGCATGCAGCCGCCGACGATCGTCCGCTATGACGCATCGAGCGTGCCGATTCTGCAATTGGCGATGTCGAGCCCGTCGCTGACGGCGTCGCAGCTCTACGATTTCGGCGCGTTCCGCGCCCGGCAACAGTTGATCGGCATTCCCGGCATGCGCCTGCCACTGCCTTTCGGCGGCGCGCCGCGCCAGATTCAGATCGATCTCGATCTGCAGGCCATGACGGCGCGCGGCATCACGCCGCTCGACATCAGCCAGGCCGTCAACGCGCAGAACCTGACGTTGCCGGCCGGCACGGCGAAGATCGGCACGACCGACTATATCGTGTCGCTGAACAGCAACCCGGAACTCGTGCCGCTGCTGAACGAAATCCCGATCAGGAAGGACGCCAACGGCACCATCGTGCGACTGCGCGACGTCGCGAACGTGCGCGACGGCTACGGCATCCAGACCAACCTCGTGCGCCGCGATGCGCAGGATTCGGCACTGGTGACGTTCCTCAAGACCGGCCGCGCGTCCACGCTCGATATCATCCGTGACATCAAGGCACGCCTGCCGGCGCTGCGCGCGGCGGCGCCGCCGGATCTCTCGCTCGACTTCCTGTTCGATCAGTCGCGTTTCGTCGCGGCGGCAATCGACGGCGTCGTGCTCGAAGGCGCGACCGCGGCCTGTCTCGTATCGGCGTTCGTGCTGCTGTTCCTCGGCTCGTGGCGCAGCACCGTGATCGTCGCGACCTCGATCCCGTTGTCGATCCTGGCGTCGCTGTGGCTGCTGTCGGTGCTCGGCCAGTCGCTGAACGTGATGACGCTCGGCGGCCTCGCGCTCGCGATCGGCGTACTGGTCGACGACGCCATCGTCGCGATCGAGAACATCCACCGTCATCTCGAGATCGGCGAGCCCCTCGAAAGCGCGATCCTGAAGGGCTCGCAGGAGATTGCGCTCCCGGCCTTCGTCGCCACACTCGTCATCTGCATCGTGTTCCTGCCGGTGCTGTTCCTCGACGGCGCCGCGAAATTTCTGTTCGTGCCGCTCGCGATGGCGGTGGTGTTCGCGGTCGGCGCGAGTTACGTGCTGTCGCGCACGCTGGTGCCGGTGATGGTCAAGTACCTGATGCCGGGCGAGCTGCGGGCGCGGGACGCGGCGCACGGCCGGCCGGCCAACCGGCTGTTCGGCGCCGTCGAGGCCGCCTTCGACGCTGCACAGCGCGTGTTTCATGGCCTGCTCGCGGTGCTGTTGCGCCATCGTCTCGTCGCATTCGGCGCCGCTGCCACGGTGATCGCGAGCGCGGTGCTGCTGCTGCCGCAGGTCGGGCGTGATTTCTTTCCGACGGTCGACGCCGGCCAGTTCCGTCTGCACGTCAAGGCGCCGACGGGTACGCGACTCGAGGAAACGCAGCAGATCTTCACCGCCATCGGCAAGGTGATCCGGGATGTCATTCCGGCCGACGAACGCGCGATGATGATCGACAACATCGGCCTGCCCGATCCGATCAACCTCGCCTGGGGCGACAACTCGAACGTCGGCGGCTTCGACGGGGAAATTCTCGTCGCCCTGAAGCCGGACAAGCGCATGTCGACGCAGATCTACATGCGCCGCCTCCGCGCACGCCTGACCGACGAGTTTCCGCAGATCCGCTTCTACTACCAGCCTGGCGACATGATCAGCCAGATCCTGAACTTCGGCATCCCGGCGCCGATCGACGTGCAGGTCGTCGCCTTCGATCCGCCGAAAGCCTATGCCCTCGCGCAGGAGCTCGAGCGCAGGATTGGCGCGGTGCCTGGTGTCGTCGAGGCGCGCATCCACCAGGTGATCGACGCGCCGAACCTGCGCGTCAACGTCGATCGCGTCCGTGCCGCCGATCTCGGCCTCACCCAGAGCGAAGTGGCCGGCAATGTGCTGATCGCATTGTCCGGAAGCGGCCAGGTCACGCCGAACTTCTGGGTCGACCCGCTGGCGGGCCGACCTGTGCCGCTCGCCGTCCAGGTGCCGCAACACCGCGTCGACGAACTCGCGGAAGTGCTGAACATTCCCGTCGCCCGACGTGCCGACGGCGAAGTCGAGCTGCTGGCGAACGTCGCGAGCGTCGAACAGCGCCGTTCGCCGGCCGTGCTGTCACGCTCGGATGCCAAGCCCGTGTTCGACGTCCATGCCAGTGTCGATGGCCGCGATCTCGGCGGTGTCGTCGACGACATCCGCGAGATACTCGCCAGCTACGAGGGCAAGCTGCCGCCGGCCGTGACAGTCGGCCTGCGCGGACAGGCTGCGAGCATGGACACCGCCTATCGCGCGATGGCCGGCGGTCTCGTCTTCGCGATCGTGCTCGTCTATTTCGTGCTGGTGGTCAACTTCCAGTCCTGGAGCGCGCCGATCGTGATCCTCACGGCGTTGCCCGCCGCGCTGTCCGGCATCGTCTGGATACTGTGGCTGACCGGCACGCATTTCAGTGTGCCGGCGCTGATGGGCGCGATCATGACCGTCGGCGTGGCAACCGCGAACAGCATTCTGATCGTGTCGTTCGCGAACCACGCGCGTGCCGGGGGACTGACGGCGCGTGAAGCGGCGCTCGCCGCGGCGACGACGCGTCTGCGCCCGGTGTTCATCACGGCGACCGCAATGACGCTCGGCATGATCCCCATGGCGCTCGGCCTCGGCGAAGGCGGCGAGCAGAATGCGCCGCTCGGTCTCGCGGTGATCGGCGGCCTGTCGCTCGCGACGATGGCGACGCTGCTGTTCGTCCCGGTGTTCTACAGTCTCGTCTATCAACGCAGCGATCGGCGCCTGCGCGCCACCACGGTATTGCCATGAAGTTCGCGTCGGTTCTGATCCTCCTTGCCCTGGGCGCCGGATCCGCACGGGCTGCCGGCCCGGCAGCGCCTCCGCCCGCCGACAAACCGGTCGTCGTCGTCGCGCGTGCCGTCGCCGCGCCCGCCACCAGCGAACTGCTGCTGCCCGGCACGATCCAGGCGTGGCAGGAGACACCGATCAATGCACGCACCGACGGCTATGTGAAGCGTTGGCATGCCGACATCGGCGACGCGGTGCAGACCGGACAGGTGCTGGTCGAACTCGATGCGCCCGAGATCGACCAGGCCCTCGCCGCCGCGCGCGCCGCCCGGGCGCAGGCGCGTGCGAATCTCGACATCGCACGCACGACCTATACCCGCTGGAAGACACTGGTCGAAAAGAAGACCGTGCCCGAACAGGAACTCGACGAGCGCCA
>JADZCB010000275.1 GCA_020851775.1 Gammaproteobacteria bacterium | reverse complement strand
TCGACGGGTGCGTGCAGTTCGACGACGCCGATCGCACCGAGCACGCGGACGTCGGCCACGTGCGGCAGGGCGCGACAGGGCGCGAGACCGTGCGCGAGCCGCTGTGCAATCACCGCGATGCGTGCCGCCCAGTCCTGGGCGAGCAGCACGTCGATGCTCGCGAGTGCGACGCTGCAGGCGAGAGCGTTCGCCATGAACGTCGGGCCATGCATGAAGACCCCTGGTTCGCCGCGCGAAATCGTCTCGGCGACCGCACGCGTCGTGAGCGTCGCGGCGAGCGTCATGTAGCCACCGGTCAATGCCTTGCCGACGCACATCAGGTCCGGTGTGATGCCGGCGTGCTCGCAGGCGAAGAGTCTTCCGCTGCGACCGAAGCCCGTCGCGATCTCGTCGGCGATCAAGAGCACCGCATGGGCGTCGCAGAGTTCGCGCAGGCGGGCGAGATAGCGCGGATGGTAGAACCACATGCCTCCGGCGCCCTGCACGATCGGTTCGATGATCACGGCGGCGATTTCGTCGCGGTGACGATCGAGCAGTGCAGCGGCGGCATCGAGATCGTCCGCCTGCCACTCGCCATCGAAACGCGAGCGGGGACGCGGCGCGAAGAACTGCGCCGCCAGAGCATCGCTGAACAGCGTATGCATGCCGGTGACGGGATCGCAGACCGACATCGCACCGAAGGTGTCGCCGTGATAACCGCCGCGTACCGTCAGGAATTTCTGGCGCCGACCCCGCCCGTGTGCGGCCTGAAACTGTATCGCCATCTTCAGCGCGACCTCGACGGCCACCGAGCCCGAATCGCTGAAGAACACCGTCTCGAGCCCGGCGGGTGCGATCGTGACGAGCCGCTCGGCGAGTTGTACGGCGGGTTCGTGCGTGAGGCCGCCGAACATCACGTGCGCCATGTGATCGAGCTGGCGGCGCAGCGCGGCGTCGAGTCGTGGATGGCGATAGCCGTGGACCGCCGACCACCACGACGACATACCGTCGATCAGCCGCGTGCCGTCGGCGAGTTCGAGGCGCACGCCGTCGGCAGCGACGACCGGAAAGATCGGCGGCGGGTCGACGAACGTGCTGTACGGATGCCAGACGTGCGCGCGATCGCGGTCACGCAGACGCTGCGCGGTGGACGCCGGCGTGGTCACGGCGACGCGGATCGCCGCCAGCGCAGGCCGCCGGGCGGCACGAACACGCACACCGGGCCGAGCGGCGTCGGCCAGTCGTCGGCGACGGCCTCGGCGCACGCCTCGAGCGTGATCTCGCGCGTGTTGACCGGCAGGCCGTAGAACGCCGGTCCGAAGCGCGATGCGAAATCCACGAGGCGGTCGAGCCGCCCCTGGCCGGCGAAGACCTGCGCATAACAGGCCAGTGCCGTCGGTGCGTTGAATACACCGGCACAGCCGCAGTCGTGTTCCTTCGCGGCGCGCAGATGCGGCGCGGAGTCGGTGCCGAGAAAAAAGCGCGGATTGCCGGACACCGCGGCGGCCCGCAGCGCCGCGCGGTGTGCTTCGCGTTTCGCCACTGGCAGGCAGTACATGTGCGGCCGGATCCCGCGTTCGAACATCGCGTTGCGGTTGATCGTCAGATGATGCGGCGTCAGGGTGGCGGCAGTCGGGCCGGCGGCCTCGCTGACAAACTGCACGCCCTCACGCGTAGTCACGTGTTCGAGCACGATTTTCAGCGCCGGAAAATCCCGCCGCAGCGGCATCAGCAGCGTATCGATGAAGACCGCTTCGCGATCGAAGACGTCGACCGCGGGATCGGTCGTCTCGCCATGCACGAGCAACGGCAGCCCGATGGTCTGCATCGTCTCGAACACGCGATGCAGTTTCGCGAGCGAGGTCACGCCGGCATCGGCGTTGGTCGTCGCGCCGGCCGGGTAGAGCTTGGCGGCGACGAACACGCCGTCGCGATGTCCCGCGCGCAGTTCGTCCGGGGTCGTGACGTCGGTGAGATAACAGGTCATCAGCGGCTGGAAGTCGCTGGCCGGCGGCAGCAGCGCACGGATTCGCGCGCGATAGGCCACCGCCGCCGCGACTGTCGACACCGGCGGCTTCAGGTTCGGCATCACGATCGCCCGGCCGAAGTCGCGCGCCGTCGCCGGCAGCACGGCGGCGAGCATCGCGTCGTCGCGCAAATGCAGATGCCAATCGTCCGGCAGCGGCAACGTGATCTTGTCGGTGGGCATGGCCCGACTCTAGCATGCGTCACTTCGGACCAGCCAGACGCGGTCCGCACCTGACGATGGACTTGCGGAGGAACCACCATGCTCGGCCTGATGATGGACATGCCACTGACGCTGACGATGATCATGCGTCACGGCGAGCGTAACCACGGCAACCAGGACGTCGTCTCGGTCACGGCGGATGCGCCGCGCCATCGCTATACGTATCGCGATTGTTTCCGCCGCGCACGCCAGCTCGCGAATGCGCTCGAGCGCCTCGGTGCCGGTCCCGATGCGCGCATCGGAACGCTGGCGTGGAACGATTACCGTCACCTCGAACTCTATTACGCGATTTCGTGCAGCGGACGCGTCTGTCACACGATCAATCCGCGCCTGTTCGACGAGCAGATCGAGTACATCGTCAATCACGCCGAGGACACGTTCGTGTTCACCGATCCCGCCTTCGTGCCGAAGCTCGAACAGCTCGCCACGAGACTGCCCGGTGTACGCGGCTACGTCGTGATGACCGACGCCGCGCACATGCCGTCGACCACGCTGCCGAACGTGCACTGCTACGAGACGCTGCTCGCCGGCGAAGACGACGTCTACGCGTGGCCGGCGCTCGACGAAAAGACCGCGAGCGGCCTGTGCTACACGTCCGGAACGACAGGACACCCGAAAGGCGTGCTCTACAACCACCGGACGGCCGTGCTGATGGCATACGGCGCGGCCCTGCCGGACGCGTGCAACCTGTCCGCGCTCGACGGACTGCTGCCGATCGTGCCGATGTTCCATGTCAACGC
>JADZCB010000274.1 GCA_020851775.1 Gammaproteobacteria bacterium | reverse complement strand
TGGCGGGCGCACTGCTGTTCCTGCCGCTGCGCCGACGGCTGCGCGCGTTGGAGCACGCGGCGGAACGCATTGGCGCCGGCGAACGTGACGTCCGCGCCGATGAATCCGGCGGCGACGAGATCGCCGGACTTGCCGCGGCGCTGAATCGCATGTCGGCGGAACTCTCCGCGCGCACCGAGGCGCTGGAGACGTCCGATCGCGTCCGGCGCCAGATGCTTGCCGACGTCTCGCACGAACTGCGTACGCCGCTGACGTCGATGCGCGGCTATCTCGACACCATCGCGATGCCAGGCGTGGGTCTGGACGAAGCCACTCGCGCGCGCTATCTCGAAACCGCACGCCGCGAAGCCGGACGCCTCGAACGCATCGTCGCCGACCTGATCGACCTCGCGCGCTACGATCGCGAAGCATCGACGTTGACGATGCGCGTGTTCGCGATCGAGCGGGTATTCGAGCACGTGATTCGCCGGCACGAACAGGACGCCGCCGCCATGGACATCCGGCTGTGGATGCATGTCGCGCCCGAGGCGGATCAATTGACCGGCGATCCGAGTCGCATCGAGCAGGTGATTGGCAACCTCGCCGCCAACGCGTTGCGGCACACACCGGCGCACGGCACGGTGCGGCTCGAGGCGACGCTACAGAACGGCATGCACCGGCTCGTCGTCGAGGACAGCGGCGAGGGCATCCCGGCCGAACACCTGCCGCACGTCTTCGATCGGTTCTACAAGACCGACCACGCGCGCGCCGCCGGCACCGCGGGCAGTGGCCTGGGGCTATCGATCGCGAAAGCGATCGTCGAGCGGCATGGTGGAACGATCAGCGTCGAGAGCCGACCAGGGCAAACGGCGTTCGTGATCCTGCTGCCGCACAGTCCGACGAGTCAGTCACTCCCGTCCGCGAACTTGTAGCCCACACCCCACGCCGTGAGGAGCAGTTCGGGATCGGCGGGGTCGCGTTCGATCTTTCTCCGCAGCCGGCTGACCACCGCATCCACCGTTCGCTCCGTCACGAACGCATCGTCACTCCACACCTGCTGCAGCAGCGCGGCGCGGCTGAAGACGACGCCGGGACGGGAGATGAAGAGGTCGAGCAGATCGAACTCCTGACGCGTGAGTTCGATGTCGCTGCCGCGCACGCGGGCGCGGCGGCGCTGTCGATCAACGGTCACGTCCCGTGCGGAGACGACGTCGATGGGCGTGGTGCTGGTGTCGGCCGTGCGTCCGTGTCGCCGCGTGATCGCGGTCACGCGCGCCATCAGTTCGCGCACGCCGAACGGTTTGGTCAGGTAGTCGTCGGCGCCGCTCTCGAGGCCGATCACCGTGTCGGTTTCGCCGTCGCGCGCCGTCATCATCAGCACCGGCGTCCGCTGGTTGCGCGTGTCGAGCCGCAGCGCGCGACAGACGCTGATGCCGTCGAGGCCCGGCAGCATCACGTCGAGCAGGATGACGTCGAACGGCGTGGCGCGGATCCGCTCCAGCGCGCGCAGGCCATCGGCCACTTCCTCAACCGCGTAGCCACCGAGATCGAGGTGGAAGCGCACGAGTTCCCGGATGGCCGGCTCGTCCTCGACAACGAGCGCCCGACGCTGCGCGCCTGTCGTGTCCATCAGAACGGGTTCAGAACGTAGCCTTCCTTGTCGAGGATCAGGTGCGCCGTCATCGCCGAGTAGGCGAACTCCACCGCCGGCGACACCACGGCTCGCGGCAGGTCGCGGCCCATCGCGCTCTGGCCACAGAGATAGATGCGCACGCCGGCCGCCTTCAGCTGATCGAGCAGCGCGAGGTTCGGGTTGTCCTTGTTGAAGCGCTTGCGGTACTCGGCGTTGCTCAGCAGGTCCTTCCCCGCCGTGCCGTGCACGACGAGCGCGGCCTTCACGCGTTCCTTCGGCACGCCCGCGCGCGCGTGCATGTTGAGGAACCGCGCGACGGTGTCGAAGCTCATATTGAGCGCGCCGGCCTCGGCGCCGACGTTGACGTCGAAGCGGAGCTTCAGGTCCTGGTCCTTCGGCGCCAGCAGCACCGCATCCGGCACGTCATAGGTGCCGCCGAATCCCGGAACGACGGTGCCCGGCTGGCGCGGCGGCGCCGAAGCCGGAAACTGCGCGAGGCCGGTCGCGAGCGTGGAGACGACGAGCACGGCGGTGGCAAGAGCGGAGAAGAGGATGTTGCGCATCTCGTCATTCTACGGGAGGCGGGAGGCGGGAGGCGGGAGGCGGCGAGGCGGGAGGCGGGAGGCGGCGAGGCGGCTGACCCGCGATCGGGTCCAGACAGGCCAGGTCGCGGCGAGCGCCGGGACGGACGCGCGATCGGGACGGCGTCCGATCTCGGGACTGACACGGCTCTCGGGACTACTTGCTTCGAACCACCTCGGTGCGAATCACTCCCGAGAGATCTGCAGTCCCGCAAGCGAGCGCTCTCCCGATCGAGATGCGGTCCCGGCTGTTGACGCTCTCCCGCCTCCCGCCTCCCGTGCTGCTATTCCTCCCTGAGCGCCACCACCGGATCGAGGCGGGTCGCGCGACGCACCGGCGCCGCGCAGGCCGCAATCGCCAAAGCCGACAGCAGTGCCGCAACGATGATCAGCAGGCGCGGGTCAGTCACTTGCGAAGCGGGACTGCCGAAGGCAAATGCACGATGCCAGGCCATGCTGCCCGCGATGCCCAGCACGAACCCGGCCACAAGCGGGACTCGCACGCTCCGCAGCACCGTCAGCATCACCTGCGACGATCGGGCGCCAAGCGCCATGCGAAT
>JADZCB010000273.1 GCA_020851775.1 Gammaproteobacteria bacterium | reverse complement strand
GCACCACACCAAGTGCAGCGGCCGGTCCGCTCTTCGCCATCGCCGTTTGTCTCAGGCCTTGATGATGGCCGAGCCATGCCTGCACGAGCGCCCCGACGTCGAGCACGGTGACCGACGGCCGAAGCAGCGTCTGAGCCTGCTGCCGCCAGGCGATCAGCGACGCGACATCGAGCCACGGCGGCGCGCCGCCTGCCAGCAGGCGCGCCGTGTACTCCGTGTCAGCGATCCACCAGCACGCGCCGGGCCGGGCGGCGACATAGGCCATGAAATCGACCATGCAAACCTCAACCCTGCTGCGCAGGCCCGCTGGACGAATTGATCCGCACCATCAGCTTGCCCTTGTTGGTGCCGTTGAACAGGCCGACGAGATTGCCCGGGAGCGTCTCGAAGCCCTCGCGCACATCCACCGGCGGTTTGAGCAGGCCAGCCTCGATCCAGGAGGCCAGATCCGCTTCGGCCTTGTCCCAGGTCGCGGCGAAATCGAGCACGATGAAGCCTTCCATTCGCAAGCGCTTCACGACACAGGCGACTTGCAGACCACGCGGTCCAGGTTGCGGTTCGGCATCGTTATAGTTCGTGAGGGTTCCGCAAGCGACTATTCTGCCGTAGGTGTTGAGGTGCGGAATGACTGCCTCGAAGATCTCGCCGCCGACATTGTCGAAATAGACATGGACCCCGCTGCCGACCGCCTTGGCCAGTTCGGACTTGAAGCCGGGGCTCTTGTAGTCGACGGCAACGTCGAAGCCGAGTTCTTCGGTAAGCCACGCGCATTTTCGGGCACCGCCGGCAATGCCGATGACCCGGCACCCTTTGAGCTTGGCTATCTGACCGGCGATGGTGCCGACTGCGCCTGCGGCCGCCGAGATGACGACAGTCTCTCCGGCGACAATCCTGCCGACCTCGAGTAACCCGTAATAGGCCGTCAGACCCGTGATGCCGAGCACACCGAGCAGATGTTCCAGACTGTGGCGAGGATTGCGCTTGCGAACCGTCGAAGCCGGCAGAACCGCATAATCCTGCCAGCCCAGCATGCCCTCCACGATGTCGCCGGCTTCATATCCGTCTGCACGTGACCGCACCACGCGACCGATGGCAAAGGAGTGCATGACATCGCCCGGCATGACAGGCGGCTTATAGGTGGGCACCGGCTCCATCCACGCCCGGTTGGCTGGATCGAGCGATGCGAACTCGACTTTCACAAGGATCTCGCCCTCACCCGGCTCTCCGACGGGTTCCTCCCGTCGTTCGAAAATGTCCTCGGTCACCAATCCGTGCGGACGCTTCAGGAATATCCACTGGCGGTTTTTCTCCGACATGCTTTCGTGCTCCTTTCTTCTCGTTCACACCCGTCGGCTCTGGCCTTGCCAGTACGTTTCCCTCAACTCGCGCTTGAGCACCTTGCCGTTGGCGCTCCGCGGGAGCGACGCGATGAAATCCAGACGCTTTGGAACTTTTATGCGACCGAGCCGAGATCTGCACAGCGCCAGAATCTCTTCCGCCGTCGCCTGCATGCCGCCGTTCAATTCGACCACCGCGGTGACGACCTCGCCCCAGTCCGCATCAGGCGTACCGATCACCGCACAGTCCTGTACCGCCGGATGTGACCAGATGATCTGTTCGATTTCCTGCGGATAGATGTTGAAGCCGCCGGAGATGATCATGTCCTTCTTGCGATCGCAGATGTGAATCCGTCCGTGGGGGTCCCGGAAGCCGATATCGCCCGTATGCAGCCAGCCATCGATGATGGTCTGCGCAGTGAGATCCGGACGCTTGTAGTAGCCGGCTGTCACGAGGTCGCTGCGCACGCAGATTTCACCCCGCTCACCGTCCGGCACCTCGCGATTGTCGTCATCCAATATGCGCAGTTGTACGAACGGCGTCGGGTGTCCACAACTGGACAGGATTTCGTCAGGCGCGATCTCACCGTCTACGAAATGCTCTTCCGGAGCGAGGAAAGTGCATAGCGCCGGCGCTTCCGACTGGCCGAACACTTGGGTCATGCAGGGGCCGAACACGGTCAGAGCCCGCCGCAGCTTTTCGACCGACATCGGTGCGGCGGCGTAGACAAAATAGCGTAGCGAGCCGTAGTCCCGTTCAGAGACGGTCGGATGGTCGAGCATTCGATAGATGACGGTCGGCGGCAGAAACAGTTCAGTCACCCGATGTGTCTGAATCGCGTCGATGATCAGTTGCGGTTCGGCCCGCGGGAGAATGACCGCGCGGCCGCCCCTCGACAGGGTGGCAAGCGTGAACAGGCCCGCCGCATGTGTCAGCGGCGCCGCGGCGAGATTGACGATCGGCTCACTGGCACGATAGTTCAGGCATGCCATATAGGTCGCGACGAAGACGGCGATATTCCGCTGCGTGAGTTGAACGCCCTTTGACGCCCCGGTCGTGCCGCCAGTCGGCATGATGCAGGCGATCGCGTCGGGCTCCCAGAGCGGTGTGAAAGACGCTTCCGATATGTCTCCGAGAAACTCCTCGAGAGAGGGGATATCCCCGATTGTCCTGTCGAGACAGACATAGACGTCCAAGTGCGGCAGCCTGGGCCGCAGCGCTTCGATGCTGGCAGCAAAGTCGCTGTGAAAGAACAGCACGCGACAGTCGAACGTATCGAGCAGATAGCGGTTCTCTTCGAGGTTGTTGCGCGGATTCGCAGGCACCCAGGTCATGCCCGCACGTGAGAGGCCGAAGGTGCAGATGAACGGCAAGGCTGCGTTCAGCGACAGAACGGCCCCGGCACTCCCTTCTCCGAACCCGAGTTGCCGCAAGCGGCCGGCAATCCGGCAGGTCAGCGCCTGCACTTCGACATAGGTGTAGGTGCGATCGGGTCCGATGAGCGCCTCCCCCTGGGGATTCAGGACCGCGCCACGGTCGAGATACTGTACGAGCGACATGTCACTCTCCTCGCGCGGCAAAAATGCCGACTACGGCCGCCGCTTCCTCTATGCCGTAGAGACCGCCGCCATTTTCCGTTATACCCAGCCTGGCGCCTTCGATCTGGCGTTCACCTGCGCGACCGCGCAGTTGAGTCACGATCTCATGAACCTGCGCGAGGCCCGTCGCGCCGAGCGGGTGCCCCCGTGACTCGAGGCCACCGGAAGGATTGATGGGAATGCGCCCGCCGAGCCTGGTCTCGCCTTTCATCGCAGCGATACCCCCTTCGCCGCGCGGCACGAGACCAAGGTTTTCGGCATTGAGGAGTTCGCCGAACGCGGTCGCATCATGGACCTCGGCGAAATCGATGTCGGCGGGAGAGACCGATGCCTCCTCATACGCACGATCGGCGGCAAGCCTGGTGATGTGCCGATCCCAGTCCCGGTAATCGCGATCGGTGCCGGACACCTGGACGAGCGCGCGTATGGTCACGGCCGACGTTTTGACGCCGAGCTTCTCGAGGCCTCGCCTGGAGCAGACCAGAGTGGCGGCAGCGCCGTCCGAATATGGGGAGCACATCGGCACTGTCAGCGGATAGGCAAGTGGTCGCCCGGCCAGCACTTCCTCGACCGTGAATGGTCGTTGGAACTGGCACAGAGGATTCATCGTCGAGTGCCAGTGATTCTTTGACGCGATGGTCGCCAGTTGCTCCTGCGTGGAACCGAAATCGCGCATGTGAGCGCGCGCCCAATGCCCGTATATGTCCATGAAGGCCGAGCGCGGGCCGTCGATCGACGGGCTGTCGGTCCCTTCGCTGAAACGCGCCAATTCCCTGAACACGCCTTCACGATCATGCACGTCGAAGCCGCCGAGAAACAGCGACTCACGGCGCGCCACGTCATCCGTCGACAGTTTTTCAGTGCCGACCGCAAGCGCGATGTCCGCCATGCCTGCGCGGATCTGCATCACCGCGAGCCAAAGCGCGCTGGAACCCGACGCGCAACCGTTCTCGAGGTTGGTGATGGGCGCCGTCTCGAAACCGAGCGGGCGCAGCGCGATCTGCCCTGGCGCAGCGGCCTGGCCCTCGATCACTGCCTGCCCGACGTTGCCGAAATAAAGGCCTTCGACATCGCTCGGGCGCGCGGACGCATCGCTGAGGCAGCGCTCGACCGCCTCGCGCACCATCGCCTTGATGCTGCGCTCGGGGTAGAGCCCGAACTTCGTCATGCCGACACCGGCGATGTAAACGGGGTCAAATTTCGGCATCGGAGGCTCCCGTGCTGTTGAGGCGTGCAAACCTTTCTTCGAGCTGGGCGATATACACATCCCGGGGATCGGGCAGCATGATCATGCCGATATCCTCGCTGCGCATTTCGACGCCATCGGCAAACAACCGACCGTGATCTTTTCCCCACCCGCCGTAATAGGGCAGATGCTCTGGTGGCTTTTCTGCGACCCACTTTTTGACGAACGTCTCGAACGGCACGCCGCGGGCCTTGCGCGCCTCACGCTCCGCGGCGCGCTTCTCGCGCGTGGCGGTCGCGTCCGCGATCAGCGACCGCTCGTCATAGGCGACGTGGTAGATGTCGCGAATCGTTCGCTCGGAGATGAGGCCTTCGCGGAAATCCTTCATGACCAGATGGGGATCGCGGTCGAGCACATCGCCATAGCCGCCGCCGGCCCCCTGGCTGGTCAAATAGAGTTCGCCTTCCTTGCAGAATTCATAGGGCATCGCACCACGGGAAGCGGTATAGATGCCTCCCGCATAGGGCCGATCGTTCATGATGTGTTCGATGTCGGCCAGGAACCCGCCACTCTTGTTGATTTCCTCGAAAATATTGATGCCTTTCACGCGGCACACCGGATAGGTGGGGGAGCCGTAACCGCCGAACAGGCCAGGCACGGACGAGAACTTCGATCCGCCGGCGATCGCCGAGAAGCCCCACAACGGTGATCCGCGCATGGCGACCGACGTCTGATGTCCGGCGCCACCCCGAAACTTGCCGAACCCGACATTGTCCTTGGGAAAAATCTTCGCGATCATCTGCACGAAGGGCAGATCCTGTTCGGCCAGTTCCGATTCCCCGACGTCGCACATCGCGGAGAAATTGGGTGTCATGCTGTGCTCGCCATCACTGTCGCAATGGGCGCCGCCGGGCATGCCATTCAGATCTGCACACAGATTGCCGGTAAGGTCGTTGTGCTGCGTGATGCCGCCGTAGAGGAATGTCATCGTCTGGTTGAACCAGGGTGCGATGATCTTCGAATATTGCTGGCGGGCGGAATAGTAGAGCTTGGCAGCCAGCACATGGGTGAGCGTAATGCCCTTGAACAGAACCTGCATGCTGAGCACGGTTGGAACGTCACGGGTGCAATCGGCAATCGTGCGGGGATCGGTGCGCAGTTCGACATGCTCCAGTACGGCATTGACCCGCGGCAGGTCCGGCCAGACGAAACACAGGAACGACATCGAGATCAGCACTTTCATCATTGTGAGAGGTGCGTTGATCGGGCGATTGCCGATTTGTGGTGAGCTGCCGCGGAAATCGAGGATCAGCTTGCCGTTCTCGACGTACGTCTCGAGATGAAGGCGCAGCAATGCGTCTTCCCGCATTGTCGAATCCAGGAACATCTGTCCCCTTACCCGCGCTGGCGGCAGCGCCTCGATGCGCCGCTTCACCTCGTCCGCCACGAATTCGATATTCTGGCGCAAGGCGCCGATCAGTGCCTGCACACCATAATCCGCAACGACTTTCTTGATGGCCTCTTCCAGCCGCATGCATGTATTCAGGCGCATCTTCATGTCGGCGCCCTGCATGCGCGGATCCCGACAACTGTTCTGGAGAAAGGTCAGGACATCCGTTCGCATCCTGTAGGCTTCAGCCATCTTGATGGGAGGCATCTTGAGGCCTTCATCGAACGGCGATTCAATCGCCGGCCCCATGCCGCCGGGCTCCTTCGCGCCGTCTTCCCCTTGATGCAGTCCGATGCAGACCCACGCCACAATCACGCCCTCGTGATAGACCGGCATGAACGCGGACTGGTCAGGCGTGTGCAGCCCGCCGTAGAACGGATCATTGAAGAGAAAACAATCTCCTTCGCCCGCGCCGACCGACGCATCGTTCTCGAAATATTTGCGCACGAAGCGGATCGGGTAGTGAAGGCAGGAGCAGAAACCGATCACCCCTCTGGTCGATGACATCGCGTGATCGCCCGAGGCCGTGAAGATTGCCGTTGTCATGTCGCCGAACCGCCCACCGGGCGCGACAACCATGTTTTCCGAGATGTCGAAGGAGTCGTCGAGCGCGCCTTGCAGATAGCGCCGGATCTCGCCGTAGAGATGCGGATCACCCCCGTCGCGGAGCGCCGCCTCCTCGCTGGGCGATCGCGCCGCCATGCGATGGTCGCGCATGATCTCTTCATCAGGCGCCAGAAAGGCGATATTGGATTGCAGGAAGCGTGACAGGTCGGACGCTTCGTTCTCGGCAGTGGTCATGGTCTGTCCTCCCCTTCGGCGCGGGTGATCCATGCCCCGCCTTCTCCGATTGCGTCGAAAACCCAGCCTGGCTCGATGACGTAGGTGGTCTCGCCGGGGTTCACGATGGCGGGCCCTCGGAGACGCACGCCGCGCGCGAGCGCATGGCCGTCATAAACCGGTGTCTCCACTGGCGCGTCTACTCCCGGGAAATGGCAAGCCCTGCTCGACACCGGTTCCGGCCTGCTGGCCGTATCGGGCTCCGGCTGGAGCGCCGAGAGGTCGAGCGGATCCGGTTCCACGAAGCTCGCAACGCGCAATACCGTGATCCATACGCCGGTCTCGGGCGCTGGCGCATTCTTGCCGAATCGACGCTCATAATCCTCGCGGTGCTGCGCAATGAGCCCGAGGATGTCGGCTTGCGTGTCGAACCGGTTCTTCGCCAGCACGACAGCGGTTTCGATCGTCTGTGATCCATAGCGGATGTCCAGTTCCAGCCGATGCCTGATGTTCGCGTGATCGACACCTTGGCGCAGCAGGTCGCGCCTGCCCTTGTCCTCGAGGCTCTCGATGATGTCGTTGAGGGGCTGCAGATTGTCGAGCACTGTTCGCGTCGATGAATTGTACGCGGGTGTCAAATAGGCGGACTCGTGAATATGCAGTTGCGTCATCCCGGCGGCGCCGAACGCTGCAAAGACCGAACTGAACGGCGGCACCAGGACACGATCGATCTTTGCGGCAGCCGCGATTCCGCAGCAATGCATGGGACCATTGCCGCCATAGGCCAGCATGGTGAAATCAGTTGTGTTGTAACCCTTTGCGCCAAGCTCGGACACAATCCCCACGGCCATGTTGCCGTCCGCGCGGCGTTTCACCAGCTTGGCCGCGTCGATCAGGCTGAGATCCAGCGCCGCGCAGAGCTCATTGAATGCTGATTTCGCACGACGCGGTGCGAGTTTGATGGACCCTCCCGCGTAGTTCGTCTCGTCGAGATACCCGAGCAGCAAATCCGCATCCGTGACCGTTGGATGTCGGCCACCACGATTGAAGCATGCCGGCCCCGGGTCGGACCCGGCGCTGTCAGGCCCGATCGCGATCGTGTTTGAAATCACGTCGAAGCGCGCGATCGAACCACCGCCGGCCCCCAATGTATTCAAATGCACCATCGGGATCGTGACCAGCCAGCGATCGATCACGG
>JADZCB010000272.1 GCA_020851775.1 Gammaproteobacteria bacterium | reverse complement strand
GGGGACAACGTGAAGATCACGGTGAAGCTGATCAACCCGATCGCGATGGAAGAAGGTCTGCGCTTCGCGATCCGCGAAGGCGGCCGTACCGTCGGCGCCGGTGTCGTCGCCAAGATCATCGCCTGAGAAATTCCAGTTCGATCACCGGCCGCACCGGCATCGCTGCCGTGGCGGCCGGCAGACGGTAAGCGCGAGTACAGGCCAGTAGCTCAATTGGCAGAGCGGCGGTCTCCAAAACCGCAGGTTGGGGGTTCGAGACCCTCCTGGCCTGCCATCTACCTCGACGGTAGGTGGCAGGTGCCACGTTTCGCATCGAATCCGGCGCCAGCGAGTTGTAAATGACATGAATTCCGAAGCAGAAGCCGCAGGTTCGTCGCTCGATTCGGCCAAGCTGATCGTGGCGGTACTGCTCGTCGTGGGCGGCCTCGCCGCCTACTACTACTTTGTCGACGTCACCCGCGTCGTCCGCGTGCTCGGTCTGGTCGGTGCCGGACTCGTCGCGCTGTTCATCGCGGCACAAACCGCAAAAGGTCGTGAGACCACCAGTTTCGTCAGGGAAACGCAGATCGAAGTGCGCAAGGTGGTGTGGCCGACGCGCGACGAGACTATGAAGACCACCGGCATCGTCATGCTGGTCGTCATCGTGACCGCACTGTTTCTGTGGCTGCTGGATCTCGCACTCGGCGGTTTGACCCGCTGGCTGATGAGTCTCGGAGGTTGAAGGCATGAGTCTGCACTGGTACGTGGTTCACGCCTATTCCGGCTTCGAGAACCAGGTCAAGAAGTCGCTCGAGGACCGGGTCAAGCGCTTCGGCCTCGAACAAAAGTTCGGGCAGATACTGGTGCCGACCGAGGAAGTCGTCGAAATGCGCGACGGCCAGAAGCGCAAGAGCGATCGCAAATTCTTTCCCGGTTACGTGCTGGTGCAGATGGAGATGGCCGACGACTCCTGGCATCTCGTCAAGGATTGCCCGAAGGTGATGGGCTTCATCGGCGGCACCAGCGACAAGCCGACGCCGATCACCGAAAAGGAAGCGCAGAACATCCTCAACCGTATCCAGGAAGGTGCGGAAAAACCCAAACCGAAAGTCCTCTTCGAGGTTGGCGAGGTGGTGCGTGTCATCGACGGACCGTTCACCGATTTCAATGGCGTCGTCGAGGAAGTGAATTACGAAAAGAGCCGACTGCGTGTCGCGGTGTCCATTTTCGGGCGCTCAACGCCGGTCGAGCTCGAATTCGGCCAGGTGTCCAAGGACTGATACCGCAATCCCGGCGCCGGCCACGAGGTCGCGCGCCTTCATGCTCGATACGGGGAGCCGTGAGGCGCATGCACCCGAGGAGATGACAACGTGGCGAAAAAGATCGATTCCTACATCAAGCTGCAGGTTGCGGCGGGCAAGGCGAATCCCAGCCCACCGGTCGGGCCTGCACTTGGTCAGCGCGGTGTGAACATCATGCAGTTCTGCAAGGAGTTCAATGCCCGTACACAGACGCTCGAGGAAGGACTGCCGATTCCGGTCGTGATCACCGTGTTCTCGGACAAGAGCTTCACGTTCATCACGAAGACTCCGCCGGCGTCGGTCCTGCTGCGCAAGGCGGCCGGCGTGCCGAAGGGCAGCGCCGTGCCGAACAAGGACAAGGTCGGCAAGGTCACGCGCGCCCAGGTCGAAGAAATCGCAAAGTCGAAACAGCCCGATCTCACTGCGGCGGATCTCGCTGCCGCCGTGCGCACGATCGCCGGCACCGCCCGCAGCATGGGCCTCGAAGTGGAAGGAGTCTGAGCCATGGCGAAGCCATCGAAGCGCCGCAAGGCCATACTCGAAAAGGTCGGCAATCCCAATCAGCCGCGAGCCCTCGAGGACGCGCTGAGACTCGTCAAGGAAGTCGCGTCGGCGAAGTTCGACGAGACCGTCGATGTCGCGGTCAATCTTGGCGTCGATCCGCGTAAATCCGACCAGGTCGTGCGCGGCTCGACCGTGCTGCCGCACGGTACCGGCAAGCAGGTTCGCGTCGCGGTGTTCGCCGACGGCGCGGACGCCGACAAGGCGCGCGATGCCGGTGCCGACGTCGTTGGCCTCGACGATCTCGCCGAGCAGGTCAAGCAGGGCAAGATCGATTTCGACGTGGCGATCGCGACGCCGGCGACGATGCGTGTCGTCGGACAACTCGGCCAGGTGCTCGGTCCGCGCGGACTGATGCCGAATCCGAAAGTCGGCACCGTGACGATGGATGTCGCGGGTGCCGTGCGTAACGCGAAAGCCGGCCAGGTGCGTTATCGCACCGACAAGGCGGGCATCATCCACTGCCCGATTGGCAAGGCGTCGTTCGACGTCGCCGCGCTGAAGGCCAATTTCGAGGCGATCCTGACCGATCTGCGCAAGGCAAAGCCCAGCACCGCGAAGGGCATTTACCTGAAGCAGATCATGGTGTCGTCGACGATGGGCCCTGGCATCGTCATCGACCGTGCGTCTGTCGAGACGGCCTGAGGCCGTCGCCAGACGCGTTCGCGTTTCATTTTTTAGCAAAGACTTTGGGCCGTCGGCGACGACGCCGACGGACGTCAAAGACCGCAGGCCCGACCGGGCGCGCGCCGACCCGCTTTCCCTTCATCGGGATTGCGTCATCGGGGCAGGCAGTCCGGGCGGTTAATCGGCGTTGCCGCCGGCCTGCGCAGACGGTGCTCCCCAAACAGGTTGACGCCTGGTAGAGCGCCGTACGAGGGCGCCGGCGCTTTTCGCCGGCCACCAAGTGGGATGGCGCTCGAGTCTATCGGCGCGCCGAACCAGGAGTAGTAGTTGATGCTGACTTTAGAGCAAAAGCAGTCGATTGTTGCCGAAGTCAATGCAGTCGCGGTGAAGGCGCAGGCGGCGATCGCCGCCGAATATGCCGGCCTCACCGTGGCGCAGATGACGGCCTTGCGCAGCAGGGCCCGCAACGCGGGGGGAGTCTACGTCCGGGTGGTGAAGAACACCCTGGCGCGCCGCGCTGTGACGGGCACTGCCTTCGAGTGCATGGTCGAGAAGCTCGCCGGCCCGCTCGTGCTCGTGTTCTCCACCGACGATCCCGGTGCCGGTGCGCGCATCGTCCGGGATTTCATGAAGGAGAACCAGAAGCTCGTTCCGGTGGCGATCGGTATCGGCGGTCAGTTGCGTGGCCCGCAGGATCTGCCGGCCGTCGCTTCGCTGCCGACCCTCGATGAGGCACGCGCGAGCCTGCTGGGTCTGATGCAGGCCCCGGCCAGCCAACTCGTCCGCACGCTGGCCGAACCGGCCGCGCAGTTGGTCCGAGTGCTCGCCGCGCAGCGCGATAAGCAACAAGCCGCCTGATCCAACCATTTCAGTCACAGACAAGTTACCTGTTTTAGGAGATATCCAATGGCCGTTTCGAAGGAAGAACTGGTTCAGGCGCTCAGCAGCCTGACGATTCTCGAAGTTACCGAACTCGTCAAGGAACTCGAAGAGAAGTGGGGCGTGTCGGCAGCTGCCGTCGCCGCCGCGCCGGTCGTCGTCGCCGGAGGCGACGCTGCCGCGCCGGCCGAAGTGAAGGAAGACTTCGACGTCGTCATGACCAGCTTCGGCGAGAACAAAGTCAATGTCATCAAGGCCGTCCGCGCCATTACCGGCCTCGGTCTGAAGGAAGCGAAGGACATGGTCGAAGGCGTGCCGTCGGTGGTCAAGGAAGCCGCGCCGAAGGCAGAAGCCGAGTCGATCAAGAAGCAGCTCGAAGAAGCTGGCGCGAAGGTCGACCTCAAGTAAGGTCGGCCCTCGCCACGATGGCTGGCGCAGGAGCACAAATGGCGGGCGGTTCGCGGCACGAATCCGTCCGTCGTTTTCTTTTGTGTTTTCCGGCCGTGCAGGGAACCCGCGGCCCCGCGCAGGGGTCGAGTGTTCGGGACGGACTCGTCAGGTCAACAGAGGACTAACATGCCCTACTCATATACCGAGAAAAAACGTTTGCGGAAGGACTTCGGCAAGCGCCGCGCGGTGCTCGGCGTGCCGTATCTGCTGGAAACGCAGATCGAGTCCTACCGCAACTTTTTGCAGGAAGAGGTGCGCTCTGACCAGCGCGAGGACATGGGCCTGCACGCGGCGTTCAAGTCGGTCTTCCCGATCGTCAGCTACTCCGGCAACGCCGTTCTGCACTATGACAGCTATCGCCTGGGTGCGCCGATTTTCGATGTCAAGGAATGCCAGGTCCGCGGCCTGACTTTTGCTGCATCGTTGCGCGTCAAAGTGCGTCTCGCCCTGTTCGATCGCGAGACCAGCGGCCCTGACCGTGTGCCGCGTGAAATCAAGGAGCAGGAAGTCTACATGGGCGAACTGCCGCTGATGACGGAGAACGGAACCTTCGTCATCAATGGCACCGAACGCGTGATCGTCTCCCAGCTCCACCGCTCGCCGGGCGTGTTCTTCGATCACGACCGCGGCAAGACCCATTCGTCCGGCAAACTGCTGTTTTCGGCGCGGGTGATCCCGTACCGCGGATCGTGGCTGGACTTCGAATTCGATCCCAAGGACCTGGTGTTCGTGCGCATCGATCGTCGCCGCAAGATCCCGGCGACCGTGCTGCTGCGCGCACTCGGCTACAACACCGAACAGATTCTGGAGATGTTCTTCGAGCGCGATCAAATCACCGTCACCGACAAGGCGATGACGCTGAAACTGGTGCCCGAACGCCTGCGTGGCGTGACGCTCGACTTCGCGCTGATGGACGCGAAGGGCGCCGTGCTCGTCGACGCCGAACGTCGCATCACCGTGCGCCACATTCGCGACATCCAGAAGGCCGGGATCAGCGAGATTGAGGTGCCGCGCAGTTTCATCGTCGGCAAGGTGCTCGCGCGCGATATCGTCAATACGACGACCGGCGAAGTGCTCGGCGAGGCGAACGCCGAAATCACCGAGGACATGCTCAACAAACTGGCCGCGGCGAAGGTGGGCGTGATCGAGACGATCTTCGCCAACGACCTCGACCATGGCGCCTACATGTCGGAAACGCTGCGCGCGGACGGCACACGTACGCAGCTCGAGGCGCAGGTCGAAATCTACCGCATGATGCGGCCGGGCGAGCCGCCGACGAAGGAAGCGGCCGAGAATCTGTTCAAGAACCTGTTCTTCACGCAGGATCGCTACGATCTGTCGGCCGTCGGCCGCATGAAGTTCAACCGTCGCGTCGGCCGGCCGGGCAGCGAAGTGCCCGAGATCCTGCTCGACGGCGTGTACTTCACGGCACTGCTCGAAAAGGAACTGAAGAACCCCGACGACAAGGCCATGGTCTCGGTTTCCCACGTGCCGTCTGAACTGCGCCGCCTGGCCGGCCTCGAGCAGTACAAGGATGGCCAGAAGCTGCCGTGGGGCGAGATCAAGGGCGTGCTCCTCGGCTACGGATCGGACATCGTCGACGTCATGCGCACGCTGGTCGACATCCGCAACGGCAACGGCTCGGTGGATGACATCGACCATCTCGGTAACCGGCGCGTCCGCAGCGTCGGGGAAATGGCCGAGAACCAGTTCCGCGTGGGCCTCGTGCGCGTCGAACGTGCCGTGAAGGAGCGCTTGAGCCTCGCTGAATCCGAAGGAATCATGCCGCAGGAGTTGATCAACGCGAAGCCGGTGTCCGCGGTCATCAAGGAATTCTTCGGATCCAGTCAGCTCTCGCAATTCATGGATCAGAACAATCCGCTCTCGGAGGTCACCCATAAGCGCCGCGTGTCGGCACTGGGCCCCGGCGGGTTGACGCGCGAGCGTGCGGGCTTCGAAGTCCGCGACGTGCACCCGACACACTACGGCCGCGTATGCCCGATTGAAACGCCCGAAGGCCCGAACATCGGTCTCATCAACTCGCTCGCGGTGTACTCGCGCACCAACAAGTACGGTTTTCTCGAGACGCCGTACCGCAAGGTCATCAACAACCGCGTCACCGATGATGTCGAATACCTGTCCGCCATCGAGGAGAGCCAGTACGTTATCGCGCAGGCGAACGCGACGCTCGACAAGGATGGCAAGCTCATCGACGGTCTGGTGTCGTGCCGTCACGAAAACGAATTCACGCTGTCCTCCCCGGATCGCGTGCAGTACATGGACGTTTCTCCGATGCAGATCGTGTCGGTTGCTGCGGCCCTCATCCCGTTCCTCGAGCACGACGATGCGAACCGCGCGTTGATGGGGTCGAACATGCAGCGCCAGGCCGTGCCGACGCTACGCACCGAGAAGCCGCTGGTCGGCACCGGCATCGAACGTGCGGTGGCGCGGGACTCGGGTGTGACGGTGACGGCCCTGCGCGGCGGCGTGGTCGACTTCGTAGACGCGGCGCGCATCGTCGTGCGCGTCAACGACGACGAGACCAAGGCCGGCGAACCGGGCGTCGACATCTATAACCTGACGAAATACACACGCTCGAATCAGAACACCTGCATCAATCAGAAATCGCTGGTCAAGACCGGTGACAGGATTGATCGCGGCGATGTGCTCGCCGATGGCCCGGCGACCGACCTCGGTGAATTGGCGCTGGGGCAGAACATGCTCGTCGCGTTCATGCCGTGGAACGGGTACAACTTCGAAGACTCGATCCTCATTTCCGAGCGTGTGGTGCAGGAGGACCGCTACACCAGCATCCACATCGAGGAACTGACCTGCGTCGCCCGCGATACGAAGCTCGGGCCCGAAGAGATCTCCTCCGACATTCCGAACGTCAGCGAAAGCGCGCTCTCCAAGCTCGACGAATCCGGCATCGTCTACATCGGTGCCGAGGTGAATCCGGGTGACATCCTCGTCGGCAAGGTCACGCCGAAGGGTGAAACGCAACTGACACCGGAGGAAAAGCTGCTGCGCGCGATTTTCGGCGAGAAGGCTTCCGACGTGAAAGACACCTCGCTGCGTGTGCCGTCGGGCATGAGCGGCACGGTGATCGATGTGCAGGTGTTCACGCGTGACGGCGTGGAAAAGGACGCGCGTGCGCTGGAGATAGAGCGCGCTGAACTCGCGCACGTGAAGAAGGATCTGGACGACCAGCTCCGAATCCTGCAGGACGACATCTACCAGCGAGTGGAGAGACTGCTGCTTGGCAAGAAATGCGACAAGGGCCCGCGCGGCATGGGTGCCGTCGACAGACTCGGCAAGGAGCACCTTGCGGTGGTCAAGCGCGATCAGTGGTTCGAAATCCGCGTCGACAGCGACGCGGTCAACGAGCAGATCGAAGCGCTCGCACGTCAGCTCGAGAAGCACAACGAGGAGTTCGAGGAGCAGTTTGAGGAGAAGCGCCGCAAGCTGACCTCGGGCGACGACCTTGCGCCCGGCGTGCTGAAGATGGCGAAGGTCTACCTCGCGGTGAAGCGTCGCCTGCAGCCTGGTGACAAGATGGCCGGCCGCCACGGCAACAAGGGCGTGATATCGATGATCGTGCCGATCGAGGACATGCCGTACATGGCCGACGGTACGCCGGTCGACGTCGTCCTGAACCCGCTCGGCGTGCCGTCGCGCATGAACGTCGGCCAGGTACTGGAGACCCATCTCGGGTGGGCCGCGCGTGGCCTCGGCTCGAAACTGGCGAAGATGCTGGAGACGATGGCGGCGACGCCGGATCTCCGCGCCTTCCTCGGCAAGATCTACAACGCGAGCGGTCGTCAGGAAGATCTCGACGAACTCGAAGACGGCGAGATTCGGAATCTGGCGAAGAATCTCTCGGCGGGTGTGCCGATGGCGACCCCAGTGTTCGACGGTGCCCACGAGGCCGAGATCAAGCACATGCTCGAGCTCGCGGGTCTGCCGCGCAGCGGCCAGACGCGGCTTTTCGACGGCCGCACCGGTGATGCGTTCGACCGCGAAGTGACCGTTGGCTACATGTACATCCTGAAGCTCAACCATCTCGTCGATGACAAGATGCACGCGCGCTCCACGGGCCCGTACAGTCTCGTCACGCAGCAGCCGCTCGGTGGCAAGGCCCAGTTCGGCGGCCAGCGCTTCGGCGAGATGGAAGTCTGGGCACTCGAGGCCTATGGCGCGGCGTATACGCTGCAGGAAATGCTGACGGTGAAGTCGGACGACGTGAACGGTCGCACGAAGATGTACAAGAACATCGTCGACGGCGATCACAGCATGGAAGCGGGCATGCCCGAATCGTTCAACGTGCTGCTCAAAGAGATGCGTTCGCTGGCGATCGACATCGAGCTCGATCGCGAATGAACACCTGCGTCGCCCCCAGCGAGACTACGTCTAAGGAGCTGTCAACGTGAAAGACTTACTCGACCTGTTCAAGAGCCACGGACACGTTGAAGATTTCGACGCGATCAATATCGGCCTGGCGTCGCCGGAGAAGATCCGTTCCTGGTCCTACGGCGAGGTGAAGAAGCCGGAGACCATCAACTACCGCACCTTCAAGCCTGAGCGGGACGGACTGTTCTGCGCGAAGATCTTCGGGCCTATCAAGGACTACGAGTGCCTGTGCGGCAAGTACAAGCGCCTGAAGCACCGCGGCGTCGTGTGCGAAAAATGCGGCGTCGAAGTGACGCTTGCGAAAGTGCGTCGCGAGCGCATGGGCCACATCGATCTCGCGAGCCCGGTTGCGCACATCTGGTTTCTGAAATCACTGCCGTCCCGCATGGGCCTGCTGCTCGACATGACGCTGCGCGAAATCGAGCGCATCCTCTATTTCGAGGCTTACGTCGTCATCGAGCCGGGCATGACCGAACTCGAACGCGGTCAGCTGCTGTCTGAAGAGTCCTATCTCGAAGCCATCGAGCAGTACGGCGACGACTTCGACGCACGCATGGGCGCCGAAGCGATCTACGAACTGCTCCGTACGGTCGATCTGATCTCGGAAGTCCGCAAGATCCGCGAGGAACTGCCGACGACGACCTCCGACACCAAGATCAAGAAGCTGACCAAGCGGCTGAAGCTGATGGAAGGCTTCATTCATTCCGGCAACCGCCCGGAATGGATGGTGATGAAGGTCCTGCCGGTGCTGCCGCCGGAACTGCGCCCGCTGGTCCCGCTCGACGGTGGCCGCTTCGCGACCTCGGATCTCAACGATCTCTACCGTCGCGTCATCAACCGCAACAACCGCCTCAAGCGGCTGCTCGATCTCAACGCTCCCGACATCATCGTGCGCAACGAGAAGCGCATGCTGCAGGAAGCGGTCGACGCCCTGCTCGACAATGGTCGGCGCGGACGTGCGATCACCGGCACGAACAAGCTGCCGTTGAAGTCGTTGGCCGACATGATCAAGGGCAAGCAGGGCCGCTTCCGGCAGAATCTGCTCGGCAAACGCGTCGACTACTCCGGTCGCTCCGTGATCGTGGTCGGGCCGACGCTGAAACTGCATCAATGCGGTCTGCCGAAGAAGATGGCGCTCGAACTCTTCAAGCCCTTCATCTTCAGCAAGCTCGAGCGCCGCGGCATGGCGACGACGATCAAGGCCGCGAAGAAGCTCGTCGAGCGCGAAGGTCCGGAGGTCTGGGACATCCTCGAGGAAGTGATCCGCGAGCACCCGGTGCTGCTGAACCGCGCGCCGACCTTGCACCGTCTCGGCATCCAGGCTTTCGAGCCGGTGCTGATCGAGGGCAAGGCGATCCAGCTCCATCCGCTGGTCTGCACCGCGTTCAACGCCGACTTCGACGGTGACCAGATGGCGGTGCACGTGCCGCTGTCGATCGAGGCGCAGCTCGAAGCGCGCAGCCTGATG
>JADZCB010000271.1 GCA_020851775.1 Gammaproteobacteria bacterium | reverse complement strand
GCTGGATCCGCGAGGGCCGCGTGCGCCTCAACGGGCGCGCGTGCAAGCCACGCGAAAAGGTCGCCGGCGGGGATGCGATCGAACTCGATGCGGTGCTGGATGCCAGCGACGAAACGGTACCGGAAGCGCTCGACTTCGGCGTCGTCGTCGAAGACCGCGAGTGTCTCGTGATCGACAAGCCGGCCGGTCTCGTCGTCCATCCCGGTGCGGGCAACCGTAGTCACACGCTCGTCAACGGCCTGCTCCATCGCTGGCCGGAACTCGCGGCGCTGCCCCGCGCGGGCCTCATCCACCGGCTCGACAAGGACACGTCCGGGCTGCTCGTCGTCGCCCGCACGCCGCGGGCTTACACGAAGCTCACGGCGCTGCTCGCCGCGCGCGACATCCATCGCATCTACCAGGCGATCGTGCACGGCGTCGTCGTCGCCGGCGGCAGCATCGAGGCGGCCATCGCGCGCGACCGGCAGCATCGCACCCGCATGCGCGTCGCCGACGGCGGGCGCGAGGCCGTGACGCACTATCGCGTGCTGCGCAAATTCCGCGCGCACAGCCTGCTCGAGGTCAGACTGGAGACTGGACGCACCCATCAGATCCGCGTGCACCTCCAGCACATCGGCAGTCCGATCGTCGGCGATCCCGATTACGGCACACGCCGGCGCCTGCCGCCGGGCGCGACGCCCATGCTCGTCACGGCGTTGTCGGGTCTGCACCGCCAGGCCTTGCATGCGTGCCGACTCGAGTTTCCCCATCCCGGCGGGCGCAAGACGGTCACGGCGGAGAGCCCGCTGCCGGCCGATCTCACGGCATTGCTCGCCGCGCTCGACTCGGATCTCGTGGCACATGCCGGCCAGCGTTGATGCCGGGATCAGCTTCCTCGTGCCGGATTGGGATGCACCGGCACGGGTGCAGGCGCGGATCACCACCCGCGACGGCGGCATCAGCCGCGGCGCCTGGACCGGGTTCAACCTCGCGACCCATGTCGGCGACGATCCCGCCGCGGTCGCCGCCAACCGGTCCCGGCTCGCCAGCGCGCTCGCGGTGCCGGCCGATCCGCGCTGGCTGACACAAGTCCACGGCACGCGCTGCGTCGATGCGGCGACGATCGACACGCCGCTCGAAGCCGACGCCTCATACGCCTGGGCCGCCGGTGTCGTCTGCGCCGTGTTGACCGCCGACTGTCTGCCGATCCTGATTTGCGACCGCGCGGCGACCCGGGTGGCCGCCGTGCATGCGGGTTGGCGCGGCCTCCACGACGGTGTGATCGCCGCGGCAATCGCCGCGCTCGCGGTTCCGGCGGCAAAGCTCTGCGCATGGATCGGTCCCGGCATCGGCGTCGACGCCTACGTCGTCGGCGAGGATCTGCGCGAGCGCTTCGTCGCCCGCGAGCCTGCGCTCGCCACCTGCTTCGAACGCCGCGGCGGCGACTGGCATGCCGATCTGAGTGCAATGGCGCGCCGACAGCTCGACGTCGCTGGCGTCGGCGCCATCGCCGCCAGCGGCCTCTGCACCTTCACCGATCCCCGCTTCTATTCCTACCGCCGCGACGGCGTGACCGGTCGCTTCGCGAGCCTCGTCTGGATCGATCCTTCGCCGCACCTGCCTTGAAGCGACCGGCCGCGCGCCCCATCTAGGCGACAATCACTTTTCGAGGACTGCCGCATGCGCGCAGACAAAATGACGGCTCGCTTCCAGCAGGCGCTGGGGGAAGCCCAGAGCAAGGCGCTGGGCTTCGATCACCAGTTCATCGAACCCCTGCATCTGATGGCCGCGCTGCTCGAACAGGACGGGGGTACCACCCGCAGCCTGCTCGGCAATTGCGGCATCGACGTCAATGGACTGCGGACGCAGATCGGGCAGACGCTCGAACGCCTGCCGAAAATCGAAGGCGCCGGCGGCGACGTGCACCCGTCGAACGATCTCCTGCGCCTGCTGAACCTCACCGACAAGCTCGCGCAGAAGAAGGGCGATGCATACATCTCGAGCGAACTGTTTCTCGTTGCCGCACTCGGCGAGCAGGGCGAGCTCAGCCGCCTGCTGAAAAAGTCCGGACTGAAGGAAAGCGCACTCGAACAAGCGATCAACGCGATGCGCGGAGGCGAGAAAGTGAACGATCCGAACGCGGAAGACACGCGGCAGGCGCTGTCGAAATACACCATCGACATGACCGAGCGCGCCGAGCAGGGCAAGCTCGACCCGGTGATCGGCCGCGACGAGGAGATCCGCCGCACGATCCAGGTACTGCAGCGGCGAACGAAGAACAACCCAGTGCTGATCGGCGAACCCGGCGTCGGCAAGACCGCCATCGTCGAAGGCCTCGCCCAACGCATCGTCAATGGCGAAGTGCCGGAAGGACTGAAGAACAAGCGGCTGTTGTCGCTCGACATGGGCTCGTTGATCGCGGGCGCCAAGTTCCGCGGCGAATTCGAGGAACGCCTGAAGGCGGTGCTGAACGATCTGTCGAAGCAGGAAGGCCAGATCATCCTGTTCATCGACGAACTGCACACGATGGTCGGTGCCGGCAAGGCCGAAGGCGCGATGGACGCCGGCAACATGCTGAAGCCGGCGCTCGCACGCGGCGAACTGCACTGCATCGGCGCGACGACGCTCGACGAATATCGCCAGTACGTCGAAAAAGACGCCGCGCTCGAGCGTCGCTTCCAGAAGGTGCTGGTCGATGAACCCTCGCTCGAGGACACGATCGCGATCCTGCGCGGCCTGAAGGAGAAGTACGCGGTTCATCACGGCGTCGAGATCACCGACCCCGCGATCGTCGCCGCCGCGCAGCTTTCACAGCGGTACATCACCGATCGGCAGCTTCCCGACAAGGCGATCGATCTGATCGACGAGGCGGCCAGCCGGATCAGCATCGAAATCGACTCGAAGCCCGAAGAGATGGACCGGCTCGATCGCAGGCTGATCCAGTTGAAGATCGAACGCGAAGCACTGCGCAAGGAGACCGATGAGGCTTCACGCCGGCGGCTCACCGATCTGGAGAAGCAGATCGAGTCGGTCGGACGCGAATACGCCGATCTCGACGAAATCTGGAAAGCCGAAAAGGCGATGCTGCAGGGCTCGCATCAGGTGCAGGCCGATCTCGATCGTGCCCGCACCGAATTCGAGACGGCACGGCGCAACGGCGATCTCGCGCGCATGTCCGAGCTCCAGTACGGCGTGATCCCGGAGCTCGAGAAGCGGCTCGCTGCCGCCAGCGGTACCGAACAGCAGCCGATGAAGCTCCTGCGCAACAAGGTCACGGACGAAGAGATTGCGGAGGTCGTCTCGAAGTGGACCGGGATCCCGGTGTCGAAGATGCTCGAGGGCGAGCGCGCCAAGCTGCTGCGCATGGAGGAAGCCCTGCACAAGCGCGTGATCGGACAGGACATGGCGATCGCCGCCGTGTCGAACGCGATCCGCCGTTCACGCGCAGGCCTGTCCGATCCGAAACGGCCGAACGGTTCGTTCCTGTTCCTCGGGCCGACCGGCGTCGGCAAGACCGAACTGTGCAAGGCGCTCGCCGAGTTCCTGTTCGACACCGAAGACGCGCTGGTGCGCATCGACATGTCCGAGTACATGGAAAAGCACGCGGTCGCGCGCCTGATCGGCGCACCGCCGGGCTACGTCGGCTACGAAGAAGGCGGCTATCTGACCGAGACGGTGCGCCGCAAGCCCTACTCCGTGCTGCTGCTCGACGAGGTCGAGAAGGCCCACCCGGATGTCTTCAACATCCTGCTCCAGGTGCTCGACGATGGACGGTTGACCGACGGCCAGGGGCGTACGGTCGACTTCCGCAACACCGTGATCGTGATGACCTCGAATCTGGGCTCCGACTCGATCCAGAACATGGGCGACGACGCGCACTACGAGGAGATGCGGGAGGCGGTGATGGAGGTCGTGCGCCGACACTTCCGGCCGGAATTCATCAACCGCATCGACGAAGTGGTGGTCTTCCACGGGCTGCGCAAGGCGCAAATCCGCGCGATCGCCGAAGTCCAGGTCGCGCTGCTGCGCCAGCGGCTCGCCGCGCAGCGCATCGGGCTCGAGATCTCGGTCGCGGCGGTCGATAAGCTCGGCGAGGCGGGTTTCGACCCGGTCTACGGGGCGCGACCGCTGAAGCGGGCCCTCCAGGCGCAACTGGAGACGCCGCTGGCCCAGGCGTTGCTCGAAGGCCGTTTTGTGGCAGGCGACACGGTCAGCGTGGATGTCGTGGACGGAAAATTCGCCTTCGGCAAGTAGTCGATACAGCGTGCCCGTACAGGGGTCACCGCACTGGAAAATTGTCCGGTGCGGTGGCTATTTACCGCTGTTTCATCTACTATTTTTTCACCTTTCCGGGAATGCCGAGGCGCAGTCTCAGTGGCCGTAACCCAGAATCGCGTGCCCTTGACGGGCCTTGCGCGCAAGCTCGTGAACGACGGCCTGCTGGACGACCAGTCCGCGGCGCGCGCGTTCCAGACTGCGCTGTCCAGCAAGATTCCGTTCGTCAAATACCTCATCGATAACAAGCTTGCCGACGCCCGGATCGTGGCGCAGGCGGCCTCGCAGGAATTCGGCGTCCCGCTGGTCGACATCGAGGCACTCGAGATCGAGCCGGACATCGTCAAGCTGGTCAGTGAAGACCTGATCCAGCGCCATCATGCGCTGCCGATCTTCAAGCGCGGCAACCGCGTGTTCATCGCCGTCTCCGACCCGACCAATCTCCAGGCGCTCGACGAAATCAAGTTCCACATCGGCGCCAACACCGAGGCGGTGCTGGTCGAGGAGAACAAGCTCGCCAAGGCGATCGAGAAAGCGCTCGCGGCCGCCGACAACAGCCTCGGCGACATGGAGGAATCTGACTTCGAGAATCTCGACGATCTCGAAGTCGGCTCCCAGCAGGAAACGGCACAGGAAAGCTCGGACATCGACGATGCGCCGGTGGTGCGCTTCGTCAACAAGGTATTGCTCGACGCCATCAAGCGCGGCGCGTCCGACCTGCACTTCGAGCCTTACGAAAAATTCTACCGCGTGCGTCTCCGCATCGACGGCATGCTGGCCGAGATCGCGAAGCCGCCGATCGCGCTCGCCGGCAAACTCGCCGCACGCATCAAGGTGATGTCGCGCCTGGACGTGTCCGAGCGCCGCGTGCCGCAGGACGGCCGCATCAAGCTCAAGCTGTCGAAGACCAAGGCCATCGACTTTCGCGTCAGTACCTGTCCGACGCTGTACGGCGAAAAGGTCGTGATGCGCATCCTCGATTCGGACGCCGCCAAGCTCAACATCGATCAGCTCGGCTACGAGGAGTTCCAGAAGGAACTGTTCCTCAAGAACCTGCGCAAGCCCTACGGGATGTTCCTCGTCACGGGCCCGACCGGCTCCGGCAAGACGGTGTCGCTGTACACCGGCATCAACATCCTGAACCAGGAAGACATCAACATCTCGACGGCCGAAGATCCGATCGAAATCAACCTGCCCGGCGTCAACCAGGTGCAGGTCGACGAACGGACGGGCATGACGTTCCCGAAGGCGCTGAAGGCCTTCCTCCGCCAGGACCCGGACATCATTCTCGTCGGCGAGATCCGCGACCTCGAAACCGCATCGATCGCCGTCAAGGCCGCGCAGACCGGTCACATGGTGATGTCGACGCTGCATACCAACGACGGCCCGCAGACGCTGACCCGTCTGCAGGACATGGGCATCCCCCCGTTTGCGGTGGCGACGACGATCAACCTGATCACCGCGCAGCGCCTCGCGCGCCGCCTGCATCCGGATTTCCGCGTGCCGGTCGACCTGCCGCCCGAGGGCCTGCGCGCCGAAGGCTTCACCGAAGAAGACGTGCGCGACGGCATCAAGCTGTTCGGCCCCGGCAACGGCGGCGCCGAATGTCCGTCCGGCTACAAGGGACGCGTCGGCATCTACCAGGTGATGCCGATCACCGACGGCATGAAGCGCCTGATCATCGAAGGGGCGAATGCCGTTCAACTCGCCGATCAGGCGGCGATCGAGGGCGTCTGGGACATCCGCAAGTCCGGCCTGCAGAAGGCCAAGCGAGGTCTGACCAGCCTCGCCGAAATCAATCGCGTGACGGTGGAGTAAGGACACGATGGCACAGGGCGCTGCAATCAAGTCGGACATGTATGTCTGGGAAGGCATCGACAAGAACGGCAAGCGCGTCAAGGGCGAGATGTCCGCCCAGAGCGACTCCCTGATCAAGGCCAATCTCCGCCGCCAGGGCGTCAACCCGCTGAAGGTCAAGAAAAAGCCGAAGCCTTTGTTCGGCAGTGGCGGCGGCAAGATCACGACCAAGGACATCACGGTCTTCAGCCGCCAGTTGGCAACGATGATGTCGTCCGGTGTGCCGCTCGTGCAATCCTTCGAGATCGTCGGCCGCGGCCACGAGAACAAGGCGATGCAGTCGTTGATCCTCTCGATCAAGTCCGACATCGAGGCCGGCGGCGCGCTGACCGAGGCACTGGCCAAGCATCCGAAGCACTTCAACGAACTGTTCGTGAACCTCGTCCAGGCCGGTGAGCACGCCGGCATCCTCGAGGACATCCTGCACAAGCTCGCAACCTACATGGAGAAGACCGAGGCGCTGAAGTCGAAGATCAAGGGCGCGCTGTTCTATCCGATCGCGGTCATCGTGGTGGCGTTCATCATCACCTGCATCCTGATGATCTTCGTCATCCCGCAGTTCGAGGATCTGTTCAAGGGCTTCGGCGCCGATCTGCCGGCACTGACGCGCGTCGTGATCGACATGTCGAACTGGTTCCAGGAGAAATGGTGGGTGCTGCTCCTCGGCATCGGCGGCACGATCGCCGGCCTGTGGCATCTGAAGAAGCGATCACTGAAGTTCGCGCACTACCTCGATCGCCTGTCGCTGAAAATTCCGGTCATCGGCGACATCCTCAACAAGTCGGCGATTGCGCGCTTCGCGCGCACGCTGTCGACGATGTTCGCGGCCGGCACGCCGCTGGTCGAGGCAATGACCTCGGTAGCCGGCGCCTGCGGCAACATCGTCTACTACGACGCCGTGATGAAGATGCGCGATGAGATCGCGACCGGTACCCAGCTCCAGGTCGCGATGCGTGATACCAACCTGTTCCCGAACATGGTCGTCCAGATGGTCGCCATCGGCGAGGAATCCGGTGCGCTCGACTCCATGCTCGGGAAGGTCGCCGACTGGTACGAACAGGAGGTCGACGACGCGGTCGATGCGCTGACCAGTCTGCTCGAACCCCTGATCATGGCCGTGCTCGGCGTGATCATCGGCGGTCTCGTCGTCGCGATGTATCTGCCGATCTTCAAGATGGGCCAGGTCGTCTGATCGGGCAAGTCGGCGGGCTCAGTATTCAATCCGGCCGCCCGCGTGCGACGCGCACGCCGGCCGCCGTTCCAGCGGCGACTGCCTCATGGCGTTTTTCGAACTGCTAACCACCTCGCCCGCCGCGTTCATCGCCGTGCTCGGCGTCTTCGGCCTGCTGGTCGGCAGCTTCCTCAACGTCGTCATCCACCGGCTGCCGATCATGCTCGACCGGGAATGGCGGCGTGACTGCATGGCATTGCTCAATCCCGACAATCCGCTGCCTGCCGGGGAACGCTACAACCTCGCCGTACCACGCTCCTGCTGCCCGCGCTGTGGCGGCGCGATCCGTGCGATCGACAATGTTCCCGTCGTGAGCTGGCTCTTCCTGCGCGGCCGCTGCCGACATTGTGGCGCACCGATCGCGCGGCGCTATCCCGTGATCGAGGCCGTCGCCGGTGTGATAGGCGCGCTCGTCGCGTGGCGTTACGGGATCGGCGTCGCCGCGCCGCTCGCGGCGGTGATGGCGTGGTGCCTGCTTGCGCTGGCCGTGATCGACTACGACACGATGCTGCTGCCCGACATGCTGACGCTGCCGCTGCTGTGGCTCGGTCTTGCCGCGAACCTGTTCGGCGTGTTCGTGCCACTCGAAACCGCGGTCATCGGCGCCATGGCCGGCTATCTCGTGCTGTGGCTCGTGTACTGGAGCTTCAAGCTCGCGACCGGCAAGGACGGCATGGGCTTCGGCGACTTCAAGCTGCTCGCGGCGATCGGCGCCTGGCTGGGCTGGCCGGTACTGCCATCGGTCATCCTCGGTGCGGCCGGTGTCGGCGCCGTCGTCGGTCTCGTGATGATCGC
>JADZCB010000270.1 GCA_020851775.1 Gammaproteobacteria bacterium | reverse complement strand
CGGCCGTGAGCCGGCATCGGCACCGAGCAGGCATTCGAGCAGGGTGCCTGCATAGCCTTTCGCATGGCGGGTCGGCCCGGGCGGCGCGATACCGGCCGCGCACGCCAAGTCGCCGATCGATCGTCCGACGAGGGCCGTCGCCCGTTCGAACAGCTCTGCTTCAGTCGCCGGCGGCGTCGCGCGGGGCACATTGCCGGTCGCGTGCATGCCGCTACTCGTTCAGCGCCGCGATGATCTCGCCGCGCAGGGCGTCCTGACGGGCCGGATCGTCGAACGGCCGGTTGTCGATGTCGGTGACGTAGAAATAATCCTCGGCGCGTTCGCCGATCGTCGCGATGCGCGCGTCGTGCAGACGCACGCTCTGGGTGCGCATCGCACGCCCGACCAGCGACAGGAAACCGGGGCGATCGGCCGCGATGACTTCCATCACCGTGCGCGCGTGCGCGGGATCTGGCGTGAAGGTCACCGAGGCCGGCACGCTGAAATTACGCAGCCGCCGGCTGACGGCCGGTGTCGCCCTGACCGGCTCGAGCTCGCGCGCGCGCAGCGCCGATCGCAGCCGGCTCTGGATGTCGTGCAGCCGCTGCGGATCGTTGACGACACTGCGCGTCTCGGCATCGAGCACGGTGAAAGTGTCCAGCGTATAGCCGGCGCTCGACGTGATGATCCGGGCGTCCTGCACGTCGAGCCGCAGGCGATCGAGTGTCGCCGTCGCGATCGCGAACAGATGATCGGAGTCGGGTGCATAGACGAATACCGAGGTGCCGCCGCGGCTGTCGAAATTGCGGATCGCGATCAGTGGCAGATCGTCGTCGTCGGCCTCGAGGATCGCTTCGGTGTGCCACGCGATTTCTATCGGCCGGTGGCGCAGGAAGTATTCCTCGCTGAGCGTGCCCCACAGCAATGACACCGCGTGCTCGGGGCAACGCGCGTCGTCGAGCAGTTTGCGTGCTTCCTGGCGGGTCGACTCGGTCAGCTCCGCGCGTGCGATGCGCGCCTCGATGCCGGTGCGCAGGGCGCGCAGCGTCGCGAGATAGAGTTCGAAGATCAGCGAGCGCTTCCAGCCCGTCCACAACTGCGGGTTGGTCCCGCGGATGTCGGCGATCGTCAGCAGGAACAGGTAATCGAGCCGGGGCTCGTTGCCGACGACGGAGGCGAAACGCTGGATGACCTCGGGGTCGTAGATGTCCTCGCGTTGCGCCGTCGCCGACATCACGAGATGGTTCGAGACGAGCCAGGCGACGAGCCTGGTGTCGTAGTTGCTGAGCCCGTGTGCTGTGCAGAATGTCGTCACTTCTTCGGCGCCGACGACGCTGTGATCGCGGCCGGTGCCCTTGCCGACATCGTGATAAAGACCGGCGATATAGAGCAGTTCGAGCTTCGGAATGCGTTCGATGGCCTGGCGCACGAGGTCAGGCTGGTCTTCCTCGGTCACCGGATAGGAGAAGCGCCGCATCATCAGCAACACGAACAGCAGGTGTTCGTCTACGGTGTAGACGTGGAAGAGATCGAACTGCATCAGCCCTTCGATGCGCGCGAACTCGGGCAGATAGGCCGCCAGCACGCCGTAGCGGTGCATGCGCTGCAATTCGTGTCCGATCAGCCGCGGCTGCCGGATGATTTCCATGAACAGGCTGCGCGCTCGGATGTCGCGACGGAACTTGTCGTCGATCAGATGCAGGTGTTCGCGGATCAGACGGATGGTGCTTGCGCGCACGCCTTTTATCCATGGATTGCGCTGGATCAGCAGGAAGATCTCCAGCAGCGCGGGCGGAGTGCGCCTGAACACCTGCTCGCTCGTCGCTTCGATGAAGTTGCCGCGCACCTGGAAGCGGCGGTTCAGCGGCGTCGCACGGACTTCACGGTCGGGATGGAGGATCGCCTCCTGGAACAGTCCGAGCAGCATTTCGTTGAGTCGGCCCAGTTCACGGACCGTGCGGTAGAAGCCACGCATGAACTGTTCGACCGCGCGGTTGTGCGACTCGTCGACGAAGCCGAACACTTCGGACACACGACGCTGGTAGTCGAACAGCAGGCGATCCTCGCGACGACCGGCGAGGTAATGGAGCGCACAACGGATCCGCCACAGATGATTGCGACCGCGGACCAGCGCAGCGTATTCCTGGGCCGTCAGAAAACCATTCTCGATCAGGCCACGCAGGCCGGCGGTGTGGAAATGCCGGCTCGCGACCCAGGCGATGATTTGGATGTCCCGCAACCCGCCCGGGCTTTCCTTGATGTTCGGCTCGAGCTGCTGGAAGGCGTCGTTGTAGCGCTGGTGACGGCGCTCCTGCTCGTCCATCTTGGCCTTGAAGAACAGATCTGTCGGCCAGATCCGATCGTTGGCGGTCGCCGCGCGCAGCGCGGCGAACAACGCCGCCGGTCCTTCGACGAGGCGCGCCTCCATCAGATTCGTCATGATCGTGATGTCGCCGCGTGCGGCCTCGGCGCATTCGTCGAGGGTGCGCACGCTGTGGCCGACCTCGAGTCCGATGTCCCACAGGAAACCGATCAGGCGCTCGATCTGATCGCGCGTCGTGTCATCGAGCGCTGCGCCGAGCACGATGCAGATGTCGACATCGGAGCACGGATGCAGTTCGCCTCGACCATAGCCGCCGACGGCGAGCAGCGCGTGCGCGCACTCGCCGGGACCGATGCGCCACCACGCGCGCCGGATCAGTTCGTCGATGCAGAAGGCGCGCAGGCCGACGATCTCCTCGACCGCCGCGCCGCCGAAGAAACGCTGCTTGAGCCGCTCATTGACGCGCGCGTGCACCGCGCGGCATGCCGCACGCAGCGCCGCGTCGCCGTCGAGTTCGAATGCCGCCTCGAGCGCGTCGAAATCGAGAGCCTGTTCGAGGGACTCGTCAGCTACCGAGGCAACGGACTGCATCAGGGCCAAAGTCGAATTGCTCTTCGCGGCGTGCGGTCAGGATCTCGTGCCCGGTCGGAGTCACGAGGACGGTGTGTTCCCATTGCGCGGACAGGCTGTGGTCCTTGGTGACGACCGTCCAGCCGTCCGGGAGTAGTCGCACCTGTCGCTTGCCGGCGTTGATCATCGGTTCGATGGTGAAGGTCATGCCGGCTTCGAGCACATACCCCGTCCCATGCTGGCCGTAGTGCAGGACCTGCGGCTCCTCGTGGAATTCGCGGCCGATGCCGTGCCCGCAGTACTCGCGCACGACGGAATAGTTGCGCGACTCGGCGAGTGCCTGAATCGCGGCCCCGATATCGCCGAGACGGGCACCCGGACGCACCAGCGCAAGCCCGGTCAGCAGACATTCATAGGCCGTATCGACCAGCCGGCGCGCTTTGGTCGACACATTGCCGACGATGAACATCTTGCTGGTGTCGCCGTGGAAACCGTCCTTGATCACGGTGATGTCCACGTTGACGACATCGCCGTCCTTCAGGCGCTTCTCGTTGGGGATCCCATGGCACACCACGTGGTTGATCGAGGTGCAGATGGATTTCGGGAAGCCGTGGTAGTTCAGCGGCGCCGGAATCGCCTGCTGGATGTCGACGATATAGTCGTGACACAGCCGATCGAGTTCCGCGGTGGACACCCCGGGCACGACATACGGCTCGATCATTTCGAGCACTTCGGCGGCCAGCCGGCAGGCGACGCGCATCTGCTCTATTTCGGCTGCGGTCTTGAACGTCACAGGCATGAGGTCACTGTATCCAACTCATTGTTGCGGCGAAAGTTCCATGGTATAAAGCGCGCGCCCTCCGGGCAATCCGAAGCAGACTCAATTCATAATCCACACACGTGCCGTCAACCGGCGCCCGGGTGTCCGTCTCACGGCGGATCGGCTGTCCGGGGCACGTGGAGGAACAACCCGACGGGAGTTTTTCAATGGCAGACATTTCGATGCGCCAGATGCTCGAGGCTGGCGTGCACTTCGGTCATCAGACCCGATTCTGGCATCCCAAGATGGCGCCGTACATCTTCGGGGATCGCAACAAAATCCACATCATCAACCTTGAAAAGTCGCTGCCGATGTTCAACGACGCGATGAACTTCATCGGTCGTCTGGCAGCCAAGCGCGGCAAGATCCTCTTCGTGGGGACCAAGCGCGCGGCGCAGGAAGCCGTCGAGCGCGAAGCGGTCCGCTGCGGCATGCCCTACGTGAGTCGCCGGTGGCTCGGCGGCATGCTGACGAATTTCAAGACCGTCAAGCAGTCGATCAAGCGCCTGAAGGAACTCGAGGACACCATCAACAACGGGGGTCTCGATCGGATCTCCAAGCGCGAAGGACTCCAGGTCCGCCGCGAGTACGAAAAACTGATGCACGGTCTGGCCGGCATCAAGGACATGGAGCGCCTGCCGGACGCCCTGTTCGTGATCGATGTCGGTTACGAAGACATCGCCGTGCTCGAAGCGGCGAAATTGAAGATCCCGGTCGTCGCAATCGTCGACACCAACTGCAAGCCGGACAACATCGACTACATCGTGCCCGGCAACGATGACGCGATCAGCGCCATCAACCTCTATACGAAATACGCCGCCGATGCGGTACTCGACGCGCGCACGACCCTCGCGGCCTCGGGTGCCGGGGGTGACGAGTTCGTCGAACTCGATGCCAGCGGGGCGCCGGTGCCCGGCGAGGACGATGCCCGTCGCGCACCGCGCAAGCCGGCCGCACCGAAGAAGAAGGTCGCACGCAAGGGCGGCGGCCGTGACGGTGCAGAGGCGGCCGAGTAATTCCGAAGACAGCAGATCGGGCACGGGCGCATGCGGCGTCCGGGCTTGCCGGAGAATATGACAGATGACGATCAGTGCATCGGCGGTCAAGGAGCTGCGTGAGCGGTCCGGGGCTGGAATGATGGAATGCAAAAACGCGCTGGTGGCCACGAATGGCGATCTCGAGGCGGCCCTCGAACACCTGCGCAAGTCGGGCGCGGCGAAGGCCGCGAAAAAGGCCGGGCGTATCGCCGCCGAAGGCGCAGTGGTCATCGCCGAAGCCAACGGCGCCGCGGCGCTGGTCGAGGTGAATTCGGAGACCGATTTCGCCGCCAACGAACCGAATTTCACGGCGTTCGCCGACGCGGTCGCCCGTACCGTGCTGAACGT
>JADZCB010000269.1 GCA_020851775.1 Gammaproteobacteria bacterium | reverse complement strand
CATCTCAGCCGGAGGACCCGCCGATGCATGCTTTCCATCGTGTCGTCATCGCCGCCACTTTGACGTTTGCCACCGCGGCACTGGCCGCCGAACCGCACAGCATGACGGGCTGTCTCACCGCCGGTGCCGCCGACGGATCGTTCATGCTGACCGAAGTCGACGGTGGCAGCGGGCCGGTCGCCATTGCGAAGAGCAGCGTCGATCTCGCGCCGCATGTCGGACACAAAGTCGAGATCACGGGTGTCAGCATCGACGGCACCGATCCCGAGACGCACACGATGCAGGTCACCGCGATGAAGCACGTGGCGGCGACCTGCCCATGAGATGCATGCCGATCGCCGCCGACCCCGCCGCGTCGTGGGGGGGATGGCGTGATCGGTCACCCGGCAGGCGTTCCGCCCGCTAGGGAAGCGCTGAACAAGTCCGTCGTGATCGCGCATCGCGGGCGTCCACGGCCCGCAGAAGCGCCGGCTTTCGCAGCGTTTCTCCAGCACCGGCAATCCGCCTGCGGCAGCGCGGACGCCGGGCCGTTCGCTGTCGCCGGCGCATCGAACGCGCCCCCGCGCGCGCTGGCGGGCGGCCGACCGTATCGCATACAGTGCACGGCGGGACTCGAGCCTGCCGAGGACGGCGACCGTTGAACTCACTCCCCTTGCGTTTTCTGGGCCTGTGCCTGCTCTGCGTCACCCTCGGCGTCGCGAGCTGTTCGGCCCTCTATCACAGCGTGGACCGCCGCCCGTCGCCGATCGGCGTGATGCCCTGAGCGATGCTGGAATTCCTCCGCTTCGGGCGTGCGTGGGCACCGATCGCGAAGGCCGCCGCGCTGTTCGTACTGCCGCTGCCGCTCGCGATCGCTGCCGTGATCGAACTTGCGCACGGCGATCTCCCGCGCTTCGCGCTGACCGCCGGCGGGCTCGCCAGCCTGTGGACGGCCGGCGTGCTCGCCGCGACGGCGCTGGCGGCCGACGCGCGCCATTACCTCGGCCAACGACCCGATCCGCCGCGCCTGCCGCTGAAGACTGCGAGTCTCGTGATGACGGCGCTGGGTGCGGCGCTCGCTGCGCTCGCCGGCGACCATGCGTGGCCGGGGGCGGTGCTGTTCGCCACCCTCGCCGGCCTCGGTCACCGCGCGTTCTATGGCGCGGATCTGCGCGCACGGCGTATCGACATCGCCGCGGTCGACGGCGTCGACGTCGCAGCGGTGAAGGCCCAGCTCGAACTGGCCTACGCCCGCCTGCTCGGCATCGAACGCGCGGCGGGCAGGATCGAGGTTCCCGAGTTCGGCGAGCGCCTGCGGCGGATCACGGCGATCGGCCGGCGCATCCTTGCCGAGATCGAGCGCGATCCGCGCGACGCGGCGCGGGCACGTCGGTTCCTGAACGTCTATCTCGATGGCGCCGAGAAAATCACGACCGAATATGCCCGCACGCATCGCCAGCCCGGCGCGCCGACCTTGGAGGACAATTTCCGGCATCTGCTGGGTGAACTCGAGACGAGCTTCGAGGCGCAGCACCGCAAGCTGCTCGAACACGATACCCTCGCCCTGGACGTCGACATCGAAGTCTTCGCCGCGCGTCTGAAGCGCGAAGGCCTGGGCTGAACATCGCCGCGCGGCCGGACACCGATCGGCGTGCCGCCGCGCAGGAATGACGGATACGACAGAACCACGGAGCAACGCGCATGGCAGACACGAACGACTCGACCCTCGCCGCCCCGGCCATCGCCGACACGCTCGCGCCACCGCCCGCAGACGTGACGAGCTATGCGGCGGCGGACGCCGGGCAGCGCAGCGCGATCGAACGCGCGATGGCCGATCTCGATCTCGGCGACGGCAATTCGGTGCTGTTCTTCGGCAGTGGCGCGCAGCAGGCGGTCACCGGCATCGCCGACGAGATGCTCGAAGGCGTACGCAACAAGGACAGCGGACCGGCCGGTGCGGCGCTGAACGAGATGGTCGCGACCTTGCGTGGTTTCTCGACCGGAGACCTCGTGGCGGGCGAGCCGCCCGGGCTGCTGGCGCGGATCTTCGGACGTACGAAGCCGATCGCCAAGGTGCTGCAACGCTACGAGACGATTCGCGCTCAGATCGACACGATCGGCGATCGCCTCGACGCGCACAGCGCGACACTGATGCGCGACATCGGGCTGCTCGATCGGCTTTACGTGCGCACGCTCGAGCATTTCCGCGCGCTCGCCGTCTACATCGCGGCCGGCGAGGAGCATCTGCGCCGGCTCGATGGCGATTTCCTGCCGGCGCGCGAACGCGACGCGGCGGGAGGCACCGATCTGCTCGCGGCGCAGGCATTGCGCGATCTGCGCGAACGCCGCGACGCACTCGATCGCCGGGTGCACGATTTGAAGCTGACGCGTCAGATCACCCTGCAGAGCCTGCCGTCGATCCGACTGGTGCAGGAGAACGACAAGGCGCTGGTCGCCAAGATCGGCTCGACCCTCGCGAACACGCTGCCACTGTGGCGCCAGCAACTCGCGATGGCGGTGACGCTCGCACGGTCCGCCGAGAGTGGCGCGACGCTGCGCCAGGCGACCGATCTGACCAACGATCTGCTGACCGCCAACGCCGACACGCTGCGGCAGTCGACGCAGGCCGTGCGCACGGAAATCGAACGCGGGATCGTCGGCATCGAGCACCTGAAGCAGGCGAACGACGCGTTGATCGGTACGCTCGACGATACACTGCGCATCGCCGAGGAAGGTCGCCGTCAGCGCGCGGCCGCCGAACGCGAACTCGTGACCTGCGAAGCGACATTGCGCCAGGCCCTGCTCGCCGCGCAGGGGAAACCGGCGGTGCCACCGGATACCGCGGCCTGAAAAACTGCGGGGCCGCCCGGCGGGGCCCCGCGTGAACATCTGCTGCGCGTGCAGCGCGACCGTCACATCACGAAGAAACAGATCTTGTTGCCATCGAGATCGCGCGCATACGCGCCGTAGAAACTCCCACCACGATTGCCGGGCGCGCCTTCGTCCGCACCACCGAGGGCGCGCGTCTTCGCATGCAGCGCGTCGACCTTGTCCTGGGCGCCGGCGAAGAACGCGACCATCGCACCGTTGCCGACCGTCGCCGGCTTGCCGTCGAAGGGTGTCATCACCATCAGCATCGGCGAGCCCTTGCCGGTCCCCCACCCGATGTAGCGTTCGGACTCCATCACGCGCTTGGCGCCGATGAGGCCCAGCAGGTCGTCGTAGAACCTGCCGGCGCGGGCGAGATCGTTGGTACCGATGGTTACATAGCCGATCATGTCGTTCTCCTCTCTTCGTTGGTGTGGATGTGCGCGAGTCCGTCGAGGAACTCGCCAGTCGCGGCGAGCGTTTCGCCCGGGCGTTCGAATTGTGGTGCATGACGACAGTCCGCCAGCAGCAATGTGCGACACGGTCCGCGCACCGCGCGGGCGATGGCGGCAAGTTGCGCAGACGTACCGTACTGATCGCCCTCGCCCTGGATCTGCAGCAGCGGTACGCGAATGCCGGGCAGCACGTGCTCGATGTTCCAGCGCACGAAGTCCGGATGCAGCCAGGAGTCGCACCAGCCGCGGAACGCACCGTCGACGTCGGCATGATACTTCGCGAGCTTCGCACGCAGATCACCGTGGACGTAGGCATCGCGTGCCTGCGCAATGCTCGCGAGCCCGGCGGCTTCGGTGAACACGTGCGGCGCGAGCACGATGAGACCCCGCACGCGCGGATCGGCGACGAGCCCGGCATGCACCAGCGCGATCGACGCGCCGTCGCTGTGACCGAACAGCACGCAATCGCCGATCCCTGCGGCATCGAGGACGGCGGGCAGGCCCTTCCGCCCTTCGCGCTGCATGTAATCGAGTGGCCACGGCAGTGCTACCGATGACGATCGCCCATAGCCGGGGCGCGAATACGCGAACACGGCATGGCCGGTCGCCGCGGCGAGTCGCTGCGGAAAATCCCGCCACATCGCGACGCAACCGAGTCCTTCGTGCAGCAGCACGAGCGTCGGGCGCGCCCGATCGCCGGGCACGGACAGGCATTCGATCTGCCGACCGTCGACGGCCAGCAGGCGGGGTACACAAGCGGACATGGCGGGGACGAGGGGCGCGACGCGGGAGTCCCGCGTCGCGCCCTCGCCTCAGGCGGCGAGCAGACCTTCGCGGGTGACGTAGTCGAGCGTGTCGGCGAGCGCCAGCGCGAATTTGTCGAAGATTTCGTCGATCTGCGCCTCGGTGATGATCAGCGGCGGGCAGAATGCGATGCCATCGCCGACGTTGCGCGGGATCAGCCCGTGTACGTGGCAGCGCTCGAACGCATAGACGCCGACCGAACCCGGCGGGTTGAAGCCGGCCCTGGTCTGCTTGTTCGACACGAATTCGATGGCGCCGATCATGCCGACGCCGCGCACTTCGCCGACCAGCGGGTGATCCGCGAACGAACGCAGGCGGGCCTGGAACTTCGTCGCCAGTTGCCCGGCACGCTCGAAGATACGATCACGTTCATAAATCTCGAGACACTTCAGCGCGACCGCCGCGCATACCGGGTGCCCCGTGTAGGTGTAACCGTGGCCGATCGTGCCGAGCTTGCGGCCGGCCTCCGCGATCGGTCCGTACATCTTCTCCGGCAGGATCACCGCCGACAGCGGCTGATAGGACGACGTCAGCGCCTTCGCGAGCGTCATCGTATCCGGCGTGAGCTGGTAGGTATTGGTCGCGAACGGGGTGCCGGTGCGGCCGAAACCGGTGACGACTTCGTCGGCGATGAACAGCACGTCGTACTTCTTCAGCACCGCCTGGATTTTCTCGAAGTAAGTCTTCGGCGGCGGGATCACACCGCCGGCCGCCATCACCGGCTCGGCGATGAACGCGGCAACCGTGTCCGGCCCTTCGCGCAGGATGAGCTGCTCGAGATTGTTCGCGAGGCGCGTCGCGAAATCCTCTTCGCTCTCGCCTTTCTCGGCACAACGGTAATGATGCGGAAAATCGGTGTGGAGGAAGCGACCGCAGTCGAGCGGCAGATCCCATTGCTGATGCATCGGCGCGAGACCCGTCAGGCTGCCGGACGCGATCGTGATGCCGT
>JADZCB010000268.1 GCA_020851775.1 Gammaproteobacteria bacterium | reverse complement strand
TGTCGTGCGTCACGCTCCATGGACCATGCAGTGCAGGGTTGTTGGAACGTTGTCACGGCCAGGGAGCGTGACAACGTGACCAAGCTACGGGGCCTCGCGGAACTGGACTTCTCCCCAGCCCCGCCGCGGGACGACGATGAGTTCGTGCCTGGTCGCGTCGACGGCAACCTGCCGCACATCGAGTCGGCCGACGTAGGCCAGGAAGTTCTTGGCCGAGGTGAATGCAAGCAGGAGCCGATGCGGCCGGCTCTCGACGACCAGATCGACGCGCACCTGCGGCGTGCACGAGTCGAGCTGAGGGCAGCGGTCGCAGCGCCTGGTCGAGTCGGTGACCGCGACGACGCCATCGAGCGAGCGACAGACCGGCTTGCGCTGTTGGTAGTGCGTGCGCGCGCCGCCGAAGCCGAGGATGCGCACAGCGAGCCGCGGGAGCGGCTGCGCACCGCCATCGAGGACGAAGCCCCGGGGCGTGACGGTCAGGTAGCGAGCGAGCGCCCGATGCAGGAGATCGCGCAGAGGTCGAGGATCATTCATCGTGGGCCTCACGCGAGATTCCATCGCCGGAGGACCTCCTCGACTTGCTCGTGCTCGATCTTCGCCTTGCCGGGCGCGGCAACGAAGACGCGCTTGGCGAGCGGCAGCATGAGTCCAGGTGCTCCCCTGCCGTGCTCGAAGAGCGCGGCTAGGCCGCGGTCGCACAGACGTTTCTGCGCAGCCGTTCCAAAGTGATGCTCGAGGAACGGACCGACCTCGTCGAGTTGCAGCCCAACGATTTCCTCGCGGACGCCGACCCTGCGCCACAGGTGCGGCTGTGCCTGCAGGTCACTGCGCAACCGCGGCAGACCGACGAGCAGGACCTGCACGCGGCCCTGGCCTTCGAGATCGCTCTCGACGAGGGCGCGTGCGGCGGTGAGCGTCTCGGTCGACAGGTTGTGCGCCTCGTCAAACCAGAGCAGCATGCGCTGGGACTCTTCGCCGAGGGCCTGGACGACGCGGTCGAGCGAGACGGCGTGGTACATGCTGGTGCCGGCGCGCAGCGACTGCGCCAACAGCCGCACGAGGCCAGGCGCTCCGAGGCGCTGGGCTTCCTGGAAGTAGAAGATGCGGAAGCGAGCTCGATCGAGCTCGGCTCTGAGATCGCGCAACAACGCGGTCTTGCCGGTGCCGGTTTCGCCGGTGACGAGCACGTAGGGATCGTCGGCTTGGTGCAACGCCGCGAGCACGACATGACGAACGCGATCGAAGTCGCGGTACGGGAACGGCTGCTTGTTCACGCGAGCACCTCCGGCGCCGCGGCGCCGTCGCCTTGGTCGTCGTGGATCTGCCGTGCGATGTCGGCGAGCAACACGGCGAGTGGCCGCTGCTCGCCGAGACTCTGGGCAGCGCGCTGGCAGGCGCGCAGGAACGCAGTGCGCGAGAGCGGCCCGTGCTGGCGCCAGAAGTCCTGGACATCGCGTGCATCGGTCTCGGATGCCGGCATCGGGCGTGCGAGGACCTCGCCAAGTGCTTTGAACACCTCGGGGATGCCGAACGCCGGCTCGGCATTGCTGCGCGCGGTACCACGCCAGGTGTCGAGCAGGCGTTGCAGCCTGCCGTTGCCACGCGGCCTCGCTGTCGCGTCGGGCAGCGGCTTGATGACGAAGGGCTCGAGCGCGACCTCGCGCCGGTCGGCCGTGATCACGACCGCGCCGGCCCGGATCGGATCGTAGCGGAACGAAGCTTTGCGGCCGGCGAACGCGATGGGCACGCGGAAGCGCCCGTTGGGCAACAGCACCTCGCCGGTCTTCCTGTCGCTCGTTGCGTTGGCGCTGACGAAGAAGGCCCGAGCGAGTTCGGCCTCGGTGATGCGTCGTTCGGACAGCGCGCCGGCGAGGCGGGTCTCTGGCGACATGCCGATGCTGCGATGCTTGTGCTGCTGGTAGACGAGCGCGATGGTCGCTTCGAGCAGATCCTGGAGATGGACGAGGTCGTGCACCTCCTGCGAGCGCAGTTCGTCGAGGAACCAGCGCTGCAACGAACGGTGGTAGGCCTCGATCTTGCCCTGGGCTTCGGGATGGCGCGCCCGCACGTAGTTGCGATGCACGCCGCAGTGGGCGATGCCGTCGCGAAACGCCTTGCTGTCGAAGGCCGAACCGCGATCGAACTGCATGCGGTCGGGCAAGCCGTATCGAGCGGCGGCCTTGGCGAAGGCAGCGATCGCGGCCACGGTGTCCTCGCTTTGGGCGACGTGAGCGGCGAGCACGGCGCGCGAGTGATCGTCGAGCACGGTCAAGACGTGGGCGCGGACCGCATGGCCCGAGACGAGACGAACCGTGAACGGCCCCTTGCCGTCGAGTTGCCAGGACTCGTGCGCGTGCCTGGCTTCGTAGCGGTCGCGCAGGCGGCGGTCCTTGCCGGTGCGCAGGCGCTCGATCACGGGCCAGGCCGGGTGCGCGATCAGGTGCCGGCGCAAAGTGGCCGTGCTGAGATCGAAGTCGGCGAAGTCCGAGCGGATGTAGACGTCGAGCTGCTGCAGCGAGCGATCGGGTTGCTCGAGCAGCAGACCGATGGCGTGATCGATGACATCGCGGCTGTCGGTCTTCGGCTTGCCCTGGTCGGCGCGCGACTTCGGCATGAGGCCGCGAATGCCGTGTTGTTGGTAGAGGTTGATCCAGCGGTGCATGGTGCTGCGCGGGATGCGGCGCTTCTTGCCGCCGGGCAGAGCGACGGCAACGCGCCGCCGCATCAGGTCCCGTCGCTTGCTGGGATCGATGGAGGAATCGACGAAGGGAGCGATCTGCTCGAAGCGGAAGGCGGCGATCTCGAACGGGTTTGGCATACGGAGTCTCCAGTTGGTTGCGGAAGACCGGGACTCTCGGGATCGCGGGCGACCAGGTGTTCAGACGGCGTGCATTGGATTCCGGTGCGGAACAGCAACGGTGCGGGGACTCCGAGGTGGACCGCGAGTTGTCGCAGGGATGACAGCGGCGAGCGATCGGGCGCCAGGTCGAGATCGACATCGAGCGTGGCGATGGCGAGCGCGGTGCGCGCCGATGCCAAGACTTTGGCGACGGCGACCAGGCGCTCGCCACGTGCTCCGCTGCGATAGCGGATTGGGTCGATTTGCAGCGGCCGCAGAGGCTCCGTCTCCAGCACCGACCAGCGCGCGGTGATGGCCGCCATGGTCGCCTGGTAGGGATGCGCGTCGGGCAGGCCACCGAACGATCGGCCGAGCGCGAAGGCGCCGAGCCCTTCGGTCCACGCATGCAGCGTCGTGTGTGCCGGCGTCTGGCCGGTGTGCGTCGTCCAGGCCGCGGTCCGCAGGCTCTTGTTGGCCTCGACGTGCGACGCGGCGATCGAGGCGATCACCGCCAGGCCGTAGTGCTTGTGCGGCAGCACGTCGGCCGGCAGCAGCCGGAACCGCCCTCTGCAGATCGCGCAACGGACCAGCGCAATCGACAGGATCTGCAGAACCGCCACGAGCTCACCCTCGCCGTCGTCGGTCAGTAGCACCGCCGGCCGGGCGACACGCACCCCTTGGATCGTCAGCGAGGCCCCAGGCAGCCGCGGGGGCACCG
>JADZCB010000267.1 GCA_020851775.1 Gammaproteobacteria bacterium | reverse complement strand
GTGCTCGACGGCAGCTACGAGCCGCTGTCGCGCCCGATCTTCATCTATGTGAGCACGGCGTCGGCGCAGCGCGCCGAAGTGAAGGAGTTCGTGGAATTCTACCTCTCGAAGGGCGCGCCGCTCGTCGAGGAGGTAAAGTACGTGCCGCTCGCGAAGCATGCCTACGATCTCGCGCTGCGCAACTTCCGCACCGGCAAGGCAGGCACGGCATTCGGGGGCAGGAACGAAGTCGGCCTCACCGTCGAAGAGCTGCTTGCCCGCGAAGGCAGGTTCTGAGTACCTTCCTCCCGTGATGACGACACCTGCAAGCCCTGCGCCGCTCTGGAAATCGATACGGCGGCGCAGGGTCCGGGACCGCGTGATCGAATCGCTGCTGCTCCTCGCGGGGCTTGTCGCGGTGTTCACCACCGTCGCCATCGTCTGGCTTCTGGTCGCCGAGGCGCTGCCGTTCTTCGATCACGTGTCGTTCGCGGACTTCCTGACCGATACCATGTGGACGCCGCTGTTTGCCGAGCCGCGCTACGGCATCCTGCCGCTCGTGGCCGGCACACTCGTGACGACGTTCGTGGCGCTGGCGCTTGCCATTCCCGCAGGAACGATCATCGCGATCTATCTCTCGGAGTTCGCATCGCACCGGCTGCGTGAACTGGTCAAGCCCGTGCTCGAGATGCTTGGCGCCGTGCCGACGGTCGTTTACGGCTATTTCGCGCTCGTGATGGTCACGCCGTTCCTGCAGAAGCTGATCCCCAGCCTGCCGGGCTTCAACATGCTGTCGGCTGGCCTCGTGATCGGCATCATGATCGTCCCGTACGTTGCCTCGGTCAGCGAGGACGCGATGCGGGCCGTGCCGAATTACATGCGGGAAGGCAGCTACGCGATGGGCGCGACGCGCTTGCAGACCGCGACCCGCGTCGTGGTGCCCGGTGCGTTGTCGGGCATCGCGGCCGCTTACATCCTCGGCATCTCGCGCGCGGTCGGCGAGACAATGATCGTCGCAGTCGCCGCGGGCCTGCAGCCGAATCTCACCTGGAATCCGACCGAATCGGCCGCTACGATCACCGCCTTCATCGTGCAGGTGAGCCTCGGTGACCTGCCGCACGACAGCATCGGCTACCAGTCGATCTTTGCCGCCGGCCTGGTGCTGCTCGTCGTCACGCTCGCGTTCAACGTGGCGGGCTTCATGCTGACACGCCGCTTCCGGGAGGCGTACTGATGAGCGCCATGCGCGCCGGGGTCGAGCGGCGCAAGCTCCTCGACAAGCTGTTCGTGGTCCTCGGCCTGCTCGTACTGTTCGCCGCGCTTGCGGTTCTGCTCACGCTGTTCCTCGATCTCGTGCGGCAGGGCGCGCCGCGGCTCAACTGGGACTTCGTCACATCCTATGCTTCCCGCAAACCCGATCAGGCCGGCATTCTCGCGGCCTGGGTCTGCACGTCGCTGATCATGGTGGTCACCGCCTCCGTGGCGATGCCGGTCGGGGTCGCCGCCGCGATCTACCTCGAGGAGTACGCGCCAAAGAACTGGGTTACCGCGATCATCGAAATCAACGTGACAAACCTCGCCGGTGTACCGTCGATCATCTATGGCCTCCTGGCGCTCGGTCTCTTCGTTTACAAGTTCAGCCTCGGACAGAGCATCCTCGCGGCGGGCCTGACGCTCGCGCTGCTGATTTTGCCGATCGTGATCGTCGCGACCCGCGAGGCAGTGCGCGCCGTGCCGCGCCCGATCCGCGAGGCGGCGTATGCGCTCGGTGCCACGCGCTGGGAAGTCACGGCGCACCACGTGTTGCCGTACTCGATGGGCGGCGTGCTGACCGGCATGATCATCGGCCTCTCCCGCGCGATCGGCGAGACGGCACCGATCATCACAATCGGCGCGCTGTCCTTCATCGCTTTCCTGCCAGAGTCGCTGATGGACCCGTTCACCGCGATGCCGATCCAGATGTTCAACTGGGTGTCGCGGCCGGATCCGGGTTTTCGCGTCAACGCCGCTGCGGCCGGCGCGATTCTCCTCGGCATGACTCTCCTGATGAATGGCATCGCGATCTGGCTGCGCTATCGCTTCCGCAAGAGGATCAACTGGTAGTCCAATGCAATCGTCGATTGAAGCAGGCGCGATGGCGCCGGTGAAGGCGCGCACGAGCAGGCTCCACTTCTGGTACGGTGGCCTGCACGCGCTGAAGGGCGTCGACATGGATATCCGCGACCGGCAGGTCACCGCGCTGATCGGACCGTCGGGCTGCGGCAAGAGCACGTTCCTGCGCTGCTTCAACCGGATGCATGACCTTACGCCCCTCACGCGTTACGAGGGCTCGATCCACCTGTACCCCGACGACATCGACCTCGTCTCGAAGGAAGTCGACCCGATCGAAGTCCGGATGCGTATCGGCATGGTGTTCCAGAAGCCGAACCCGTTTCCGAAATCGATCTTCGAGAACGTCGCCTATGGCCTGCGCGTGCGCGGCATGCGTTCAAAGGCGCTGATCGAAGAGGAGGTCGAGCGGGCGTTGCGCGACGCCGCACTCTGGGACGAGGTCAAGGATCGACTGCAGAGTTCGGGCCTGTCGCTGTCGGGTGGCCAGCAGCAACGCCTGTGCATCGCGCGCGCGCTGGCGACCAACCCCGAGATGCTGCTCTTCGACGAACCGACTTCGGCGCTCGACCCGATCGCGACGGCGCGCATTGAGGAGCTGATCACGGCGCTGCGCGAACGCGTCACGGTGCTGATCGTCACGCACAACATGCAACAGGCAGCGCGCGTGTCCGACTACGCGGCGTTCATGTTTCTCGGCGAACTGATCGAGTTCGATGCGACCAGCAAGCTGTTCACGAACCCGGGCAGCAGAGCGACCGAGGATTACATCACCGGTCGCTACGGCTGACACCGGAGCCGGCCGCCGCCGCCCGCAGCCC
>JADZCB010000266.1 GCA_020851775.1 Gammaproteobacteria bacterium | reverse complement strand
CTATCTCGCTGCGCACGAAGCGCGCGATGGTGTCGCGGAAAGTGCGGCGTTCCGGCGTCTCGAAGGGATTGCGCATGTCGTGCACCACCGCTCGCTTGGGGGCGCGGGCGAGCATAGCACGCAGGCTCGGCAGCTCTTGACGAAGCCACCACGGACGCGGCCGGCGCGATGCTTCACGAGTCCGGCCCGAGCGGTCTCAGCGCTCGATCGCACGAACTTGGCAGCCTCTTCGCGGCGGCGCTGACGATCCCGTTGCCAAGTCGGGCGCATCTTGTTTAAGGTGCAGATCCCGGAGAGATTGTGCCATACGGCACCGTATGGTTCAGGGCCGGTCCCCGCTCGCTCATCGTGTCTGCATCGTTACGCCACCGCGCGATGATGCCGCGCGCTGGCGGGTGTGCGCAGCCCGTCCCCGGACCAGCATCCACTGAAGGAGACCGCGAGTGCGCATCGGCATCCCCAAAGAACTGCACGCCGGCGAGAAGCGGGTGGCCACGACACCCGATGTCGCCGCCCGGTTGATCAAACTCGGCTATCAAGTGGCGATCGAACACGGCGCAGGAGCGGCCGCCGATCTCGGTGACGAGGTCTATCGCGCCGTCGGCGTCGACATCCTGCCGGATGCGGCGAGCCTGTGGCAGCAGTCCGACGTCGTGCTGAAGGTGCGCGGCCCGGCCGAGCACACCGGCGCCGACGAATTCACGCTGCTGCGTGAAGGCGGCACGCTGATCAGCTTCCTGTGGCCGGCCCAGAACCCGGCGTCGATGGAGAAGCTCGCGGCGCGCCGCGCGACGGTGCTCGCGATGGACAGCGTTCCGCGCATCTCGCGTGCACAGAAGGCGGACGCGCTGTCATCGATGGCGAACATCGCCGGCTATCGCGCCGTCATCGAAGCCGCTCAGCACTTCGGTCGCTTCTTCACTGGCCAGGTGACGGCCGCCGGCAAGGTCCCGCCGGCCAAGATCTTCATCATCGGTGCCGGCGTCGCGGGCCTCGCGGCGATCGGTGCGGCCAACGGGCTCGGCGCGATCGTCCGCGCGACCGACACGCGGCCCGAAGTCGGCGATCAGATCCGCAGCCTCGGCGCCGAGTTCGTGCCGGTCGACTACCAGGAAGAAGGCACGGGAGTCGGCGGTTACGCGAAAGTGATGAGCGAGGGCTATCTCAAGGCCCAGCGCGAGATGATCGCGAAACAGTGCAAGGAGTGTGACGTCGTCATCACGACCGCGCTGATCCCGGGCAAGCCAGCGCCGACGCTGATCACGGCCGAGATGGTCGCCTCGATGCAGCCGGGCAGTGTGATCGTCGATCTCGCCGCCGAGCAGGGCGGCAACTGCGAGCTGACGGTGCCGGGCGAAGTCGTCGAGCGCCACGGTGTGAAGATCGTCGCCTACACCGATCTGCCGAGCCGGATGGCGCGGCAGTCGAGCCAGCTCTATGCGACCAATCTGCTGAAGCTGATCGAGGACATGACGCCGGGCAAGGACGGCACGCTCGTCGTCAACATGGAAGACGAGATGATCCGCGGCGCGACCGTGATCAAGGAAGGTGAGATCACCTGGCCGCCGCCGCCGCCGAAACTGTCCGCCGCGCAGGCAGGCGCCAAACCCGCGGCGCCGCCTGCGCCACCACCGGTGAAGAAACCGCTGATCCCAAAGGCGCTGCAGCCGCTCATCGTGCTCGGTGGTGCCGCTCTCGCTCTCGGTTGGCTCGGTTCGGTCGCGCCCCCGGCGTTCATGGCGCATTTCATGGTCTTCGTGCTCGCCTGCTTCGTCGGCTACATGGTGATCTGGAACGTGACGCCGGCACTGCACACGCCGCTGATGAGCGTGACGAACGCAATCAGCAGCATCATCGCGATCGGCGCGCTGATCCAGATGTCGGCACCCGGTTTCCTGATGACCGTGCTCGCCGGTGTCGCGCTGATCCTCACCGCGATCAACATGTTCGGCGGCTTCGCCGTCACCCAGCGCATGTTGCGCATGTTCCGCCGCTCGGAGTGAAGCCATGAACGAGGGCCTGGTTACCGTTTCCTACATCGCCGCGACGATACTCTTCATCCTGAGTCTGGGCGGTTTGTCCAATCCCGAGACCTCGCGTCGCGGCAATTACTACGGCATGGTCGGCATGGCGATCGCGGTGATCGCGACCGTGCTCGGACCGAAGGTGACGAGCGTGGTGCCGATCGTCATCGCGATGCTGATCGGCGGCAGCATCGGCCTGACTGCCGCGAAGCGCGTGCAGATGACGCAGATGCCGGAACTCGTCGCAGCGATGCACAGCCTCGTCGGTCTCGCCGCGGTGCTGATCGGCTTCGCGAGCTATCTCGATCCATCGGCGCACTTCACCGGGGTCGAGAAGACGATCCACGAGGTCGAGATCTACATCGGCATCCTGATCGGCGCGGTGACTTTCTCTGGCTCGGTCATCGCGTTCGGCAAGCTGGCGGGCAAGATCGACGGCAAGCCGCTGCTCCTGCCGGGACGGCATGTGTTGAACCTGCTCGGACTGCTCACCGTGATCTGGTTCTGCAATCTGTTCCTCAATGTCGAATCCGGCGGCGCAGGGATTCTGTTCCTCGTCGTGATGACCGTCATTGCGCTCGCTTTCGGCGTGCACATGGTGATGGCGATCGGCGGCGCCGACATGCCGGTCGTGGTGTCGATGCTGAACAGCTACTCGGGCTGGGCGGCAGCGGCGACGGGTTTCATGCTGAGCAATGATCTGTTGATCGTCACCGGTGCGCTCGTCGGTTCGTCGGGTGCGATCCTCTCGTTCATCATGTGCCGGGCGATGAACCGCAATTTCGTGAGCGTCATCGCCGGCGGCTTCGGCACCGGCGGCGGCTCGAGCGCGGCGGCGCTCGACGGCCAGCCGCAGGGTGAGGTCCAGCCGATCAGTGCCGAGGACACCGCGGAGCTGATGCGCAATGCATCGAAGATCATTTTCGTGCCGGGCTACGGCATGGCGGTCGCGCAGGCCCAGCATACGGTGTTCGAAATCACCAAAGCGCTGCGCGAGCGCGGCATCGACGTGCACTTCGCGATACACCCGGTCGCGGGCCGCATGCCGGGCCACATGAACGTGCTGCTCGCCGAGGCGAAGGTCCCGTACGATATCGTCGCCGAGATGGACGAGATCAACGACGAGTTCGCCGCGACCGATCTCGCGATGGTGATCGGTGCGAACGACATCGTGAACCCGGCCGCGCAGGACGACCCGAACAGCCCGATCGCGGGCATGCCGGTGCTCGAAGTGTGGAAGGCCAAGACCTCGATCGTGATGAAGCGATCGATGGCGAGTGGCTACGCGGGCGTCGACAATCCGCTGTTCTACAAGGAGAACAACCGGATGCTGTTCGGCGATGCGAAGAAGATGCTGGACGAGGTCCTGACCGCGCTGCGGGCCGGTTGAGACCGTGTGGAGGAAGCGACATGTCCCTGATTCTGACGAGCGACGATTTCGCGGAAGGTGACTACCTGAAGCAGCCGCACGTGCTGTCTGCCGCCTACGGCTTCGGCTGCGACGGCGACAACCTGTCGCCGCAACTGGCGTGGAGCGGCGCGCCGGCGGAGACGAAGAGCTACGCGATCACCTGCTACGACCCCGATGCACCGACCGGCAGCGGCTTCTGGCACTGGGTCGTCGCCAACATTCCGGCGCAGGTGGCCGCGTTGCCGCGGGGCGCCGGCGATCCGGCGAGCGGCAGGATGCCGGTCGGTGCGCTGGAGGTGCGTACGGATTTCGGCAAGCCCGGCTACGGCGGACCCTGTCCGCCGCCGGGCGCGCACGTGCACCGCTACATCTTCACCGTGCACGCGGTGAGCATGACGCAGTTGCCGGTGACGGCCGACACCTCGGCCGCGATTGTCGGCTTCTATCTGAACTTCAACACGCTGGCGAAGGCGAGCCTGATCGGACTGTTCAAGCGCTGAGCGCGGGATCCGGGTGCGCCGGCCCTCAGTCGGCGCGTTCGACGCGAGTCGCTGTCCGGCGTCGGCGTGCGAGCAGCACCGCGAGCGCGGAACCGAGTCCCCATACCGTTCCCGGCGCCGGCACGGGTGAGTACACCCCGAGCGTTTCACCGGCGATCGGACCGCCCGGGGCGGGCAGGAACAGATCCGCATGCTGACGCGGATCAGCGTCGAGACCCGCCGCTTTTTCAATGCCCCGAAGACCCTGCGGCGCCGACCCCGGTCTGTGAGCGGATGAACTGATCACGGAATGCCGCGCGCTCGGCCGCGGCATGCGGTGAGCGATCCGTGACCGACAGCAGCCAGATAGCGATGAACGCCGCGCCCATCGAAAACAACGCCGGATGCTTGTACGGAAACACGGCCACTTCGTTCTTCAGTACCTCGACCCATACCGTCGGACCCAGCACCATCAGCGTGACCGCTGTCGCGAGGCCGACGAAACCACCGAGTGCCGCGCCGCGTGTCGTCAGCCCACGCCAGTACAGCGACAGGAACAGGATAGGAAAGTTGACGCTCGCCGCGATCGCGAAGGCGAGACCGACCATGTAAGCGACGTTCTGATCCTCGAAATGGATGCCGAGGGCGATCGCGAGCGTGCCGAGCACGAGGGTCGCCGCACGCGACACGCGCAGTTCCTCGCGCGGGCTGGCATCCCCGCCACGCAGCACACTCGCATACAGATCATGTGACAACGCCGACGCACCGGACAGCGTCAGTCCGCACACGACGGCGAGTATCGTCGCGAACGCGACTGCGGAGATGAAGCCGAGGAACACATCGCCGCCGACCGCGTGCGCGAGATGTATCGCCGCCATGTTCAGGTTGCCGCGCAGCCCGCCACGGCCGTCGCCGTAGGTCGGATCGCCGGTCAGCACGACGATGGCGCCGAGACCGATGATGAAAATGAGCACATAGAAATACGCGATGAAAGTCGTCGCATAGAGCACCGAACGTCGCGCCTCGCGTGCGTCCGGTACGGTGAAGAAGCGCATCAGAATGTGGGGCAGGCCGGCAGTGCCGAACATCAACGCGAGACCGAGCGACACCGCGGATACCGGATCGGCGACCAGCGGTCCCGGGGCGAGGATCCGTGCTCCCGTGGGGTGGCTCGCGACCGCGGCGCCAAGCAGCCCGGACGGCGAATAACCGACGAGGGCGAGCACGGCGGCCGCCATGATCGTCGCCCCCGTCAGCAGCAGCACCGCCTTGATCAGTTGCACCCAGGTCGTCGCCAGCATGCCACCGGCGCTGACATAGACGATCATCAGCACGCCGACGGTAATGACGGCGACGTGATAGTCGAGACCGAACAGCACTTCGACGAGCTTGCCGGCGCCGACCATCTGCGCGATCAGGTAGAACACGACGACGACCAGCGTGCCGGCGGCGGACAGCGAACGTACGGGTCCCGCGCGGAGCCGGAAGCTCACGGCGTCCGCGAAGGTGTAGCGACCCAGGTGGCGCAGCCGCTCGGCGAGCAGAAACATGATCAGCGGCCAGCCGACGAGGAAGCCAGTCGAATAGATCAGCCCGTCGAAGCCCGTCGCATACACCATGCCGGCAATGCCGAGGAAGGACGCGGCCGACATGTAATCACCCGCGATCGCGAGCCCGTTCTGGAAACCCGTGATCCCGCCGCCGGCGGCGTAGAAATCGTGCGCGCTGCGCGTGCGCCGCGCGGCCCAGCCCGTGATGGCCAATGTCACCAGCGCGAAGAGCCCGAACATGCCGATCGCGACATAATTGAGTGGCGCCTCGTCCGCGGCCCAGGCCGGCGCGGTGACCAGCGTCATTGCACAGGCGGCGTAGCATTGCTTCTTCATGCGCGCGAGCCGGAGTGAAGGCCGTGATTTGCCACCGAACACCGAGGAAAGAGAGTGGTGTAGCGCTGTCCGATACCTCGGTGCCGGCTGTGCTCGAGGCAGGTGGTGCATTCGTGTCTCCGTCACATGGCTACTTCGTTACATTTCGGCATGTCAGCCTGAACCCAGGGCCAGCACGCCGGGACTGCCGGATGTGGAGGCGACTTGCCGAGGCCGCCAGCAGCAGTATCGAACGGCGCATGCGCCGAAGTACCACCAAGCCACACTCTCTCTATCCTCGGTGTTCTCGGTGGCAAAAAAACTCAATGCCCCGATGCCCCCTCGGACCCGACCCCGGTCTGTGAACGGATGTACTGATCGGTGAAGGCGGCGCGTTCGCGGGTGGCGCGCGCACTGCGATCGAAGAGAGAGCCGAGGATGCTGCCCGCAAAGGACGCTGCCATCGCGAAGATCGCGGGGTATTTGTAGGGGAAGATGGGGCGCTCGTTGTCCAGGACCTCGACCCACACGGTTGGTCCCAGCAAGATGCAGCCGACGGCGGTGGTGAGACCGAGGATCCCGCCTATCAGCGCGCCGGTCGTCGTCAGGCCCCGCCAGTACATCACGAGAAACAGCAGCGGGAAGTTCACGCTCGCGCCGACGGTGAAGGCAAGCAGCACCATGTAGGCGACGTTCTGTTCCTCGAACAGCAACGCCAGCCAGATCGACACGATGCCGAGTCCGATGGCCGAATAGCGGGAAATGGCGACCACCTGGGCTTCACCGGCACCGCGTTTCAGCACGCTGGAGTAGAGATCGTGTGAAATCGCCGACGCCCCGGACAGCGTCAGACCCGAGACGACGGCCAGGATCGTCGCGAAACACACTGCCGACATGAAACCGAGCAGCAATTCGCCGCCGGCGGCCTGCGCGAGATGGATCGCCGCCATGTTCGTTCCGCCGCGCAGGTTGCCCTGTGCATCGAGGAATTCGGCGCGCCCGGCGACGAGCGCAATGGTGCCGAAACCGATGATGAAGGTCAGCGCATAGAAATAGCCGATGAACGCGGACGCATAGAACACCGAGCGCCGCGCCTCGCGCGCATCGGGCACGGTGAAGAAGCGCATCAGGATGTGCGGCAGGCCGGCCGTGCCGAACATGAGCGCCGTCCCGAGCGAGATCACTGAGATCGGGTCGTGGAGCATGCCGCCCGGAGACAGCGCCGCGAGACCGTTCGGATGGTGCGCGACCGCGGTGGCGAACACGCCTTCGAAGGACCAGCCCGTCTGGATGACGACGCAGATCGCGACGATGGTCGCACCGGTCAGCAGCAACGCGGCCTTGATGATCTGCACCCAGGTCGTCGCGATCATGCCGCCGAAGCAGACGTAGAACATCATCAGTGCACCGACGCCGCAGACCGCGATTGCATAATCGAGGCCGAACAGCACTTCGACGAGTTTGCCGGCACCGACCATCTGGCCGATCAGGTACAGCACGACGGCGACCAGCGAACCGCACGCGGCCAGACAGCGGATCGGGACGGCGGCGAGCCGCAGCGAGACGGCATCGGCAAACGTGTACTTGCCGAGGTTCTTCAGCCGTTCGGCGAGCAGGAACAGCACCAGTGGCCAGCCGCACAGGCCGCCCACTGCATAGATGAGGCCGTCGAATCCGAAGGAGAACACGAGCGCCGACGCACCGAGGAACGACGCGGCAGACATGAAGTCGCCGGCGATCGCGAGCCCGTTCTGGAAACCCGTGATATTGCCGCCAGCGGCGTAGAAGTCCTTGGTCGTGCGGGTACGGCGCGCCGCCCACCACGTGATCACCAGCGTCGCGCCGACGAAGGCCAGGAACAGGGCGATGGCGACGGTGCTTGCACCGCCGCCGCCCGCCACCGCGCTAGCCTGCATCGTATGGGCCGCCGGCCACTCGGGTTGCGTTGGCGACGATGTCGGCGTTCGTGCGATCGAAGCTGCGGTTCGCCCGCCAGACGTAGACGCCGGTCAGCGCGACGGACAGCGCGATGACGCCGAGCCCCGTTGCGATCCCGACGGTGACCGTGTTGTCCGGGCCGAGCGGGCGCGCGAGCCAGCCCGGGGCGAAGGCGATCGCGAGCACGAACCCGTAGTAGGCGACGAGCACGAGGCCGCTGAGTGTCCAGCCGAGGCGACTGCGGGCCCTGGCGAGCGCGTGGAAGCGCGGATCGCGATCGATCCGGTCATACACCTGGTGCATCGTGAAGCCTCTCAGTGGCGCGCTGCGCCTTCGGCGCCGAGGCCCGTCTGCGAACGCACGAACTGGTCATCGAAGGCGGCGACTTCCGCGCGCGCGCGCGCGGAATTGTCGAGCAGCGAGACGACGATCATCGTGACCGAGGAAATCGCCATCGAGAACAGCGCCGGGTACTTGTACGGAAAGATCGGCGCCGCGTGGCCGAGGATGTCCTTCCAGATCGTCGGCCCGACGACGAGCATCACGACGGCCGAAGCGAGCCCCAGCCAGCCGCCGACGACGATGCCGGTCGTCGTCAGGCGCCGCCAGTACATCGCGAGGAAGAGCACGGGGAAGAATACCGTCGAGCTGATCGTGAACGGCAGCACGATCAGATAGGCGATGTTCTCTTCCTTGAACGCGATGCCGAGGATGATGCCGAGGATGCCGAGGCCGATCGAGGCGAAGCGTGAAACCTTCATGACTTCGGCGTCGCTCGCGCGGCCGTGACGCAGGATGTTGGCGTAGAGATCGTGAGAAATCGCCGAGGCACCGGCGATCGTGAGGCCGGCGACGACGGCAACGATCGTCGCGAAGGCGACGGCCGAGATGAAGCCGAGCAGGAGATCGCCACCCATCGCTTCGGCGAGATGAATCGCCGCCATGTTCGCGCCGCCCTTGATGACGCCGGCGGCATCGAGGAACTGCGGGTCCTTCATCACGAAGACGACGGCGCCATAGCCGATGACGAAGGTGAGCAGATAGAAGTAGCCGATAAAGGTGGCGGCCCAGGCCACCGAGCGGCGCGCCTCCTTGGCATCAGGCACGGTGAAGAAACGCATCAGCACATGCGGCATCGCCGCACCGCCGAACAGCAGCATCACACCGCAGGAGATGGCGTTGATCGGATCGGACAGCAGGCCTCCCGGCTGCATCACCTTCTCCGCGGTCGGATGGTTGGTGACGGCGGCCTCGTAGAGACCTTCCGGCGAAAAACCGAATTTCGCGAGCACCGCGAACGTGATGAAACTCGCGCCCGACAACAGCAACACCGCCTTGATCAACTGCACATAGGTCGTCGCCACCATGCCGCCGAAGGCGACGTAGACGATGATGAGAAAGCCGATGATGACCTGAGCATACTCGTACTTCAGGCCGAACAGACTCGAGATCAGCGTGCCGGCACCGACCATCTGCACGATCAGATAGCCGACGACGAAGGCGAGACCCGCGCTCGCGATCAGCGAGCGGATCGGCACGCGTGCCATGCGCACCGACACGATGTCCGCAATCGTGAACTTGCCGAGGTTGCGCAGGCGATCGGCGAGCAGGAACATCATCAGCGGCCACGCGCCGAACGGGATCACCGAGTAGATGAGGCCGTCGAAGCCGGTGGTGTAGATCAGGCCGGCGATGCCCATCAGCGCTGCCGACGAGCACCAGTCCCCGGTGATCGCGAGCCCGTTCTGGAAGCCGCTGATCTGGCCACCGGCGGTGTAGAAATCCGATGTCGACTTGACGCGACCGGCCGCCCAATAGGTGATCCAGAGCGAGACCATCACGAAGGCCAGGAACATCGCGATCGCGTTCATGTTCATGCCATCCGTGACGCCGGTGGCCTGTGCGAGCGCGCCGAGGCTTGCGCCCATGCCGATCAGCAGGGCGGCGGCGAGGAGCGGCTTTTTCATTTTTTGTCTCCGGCAGCGCGCGTCGCATCGGCGACGATGATGTCTTTCAGGGTGTCGAACTCCCCGTTCGCACGGCGGATGTACCAGACCACGAGAACGACGAAAAGAATGGTCTGGAGGAAGCCGATGACGATGCCCCAGGTGGTCGCCATGCCTTCGCCGATCGGCTTGCCCCAGAACGCGGCGAATCCCGCCTCCGGGAAGAATGCCGTCGCGAAGATGTACCAGAGACAGTTGGCGATGACGATCGTCGACAGGATCCAGCTCAGACGGCCGCGCTTGCGTTCGAGGTCATGGAAGCGCGGATCGCGGCGGATTTCTCGATAGATGTGCTCCATGATTCCCCTCGGGCCTTCAACCCCAAAGTTGCTGCGTGGCGAGACGCGCGCCTTCGGCGAGCGCTTCGAATTTCTTGTAGACGACGGATGCGGCGACCATTTCCCAGCCGGCGAACGTGCCGAAGCCGCAGTCACAGCCGGCGATTACGCGCTCGCGATCACCGACCACCGACACCGCTTCGAGGAGCCGGTTGCAGACGACCTGCGGATGCTCGATGTAGTTGACGGTCGAATCGATGACGCCGGGAATCAGGATCACGTCCTTTGGCACCGGGTGCTTCTTGATCGCCGCGTACTCGTGCTGGTGGCGTGGATTCGCAAATTCTACCGAGAATGCCCCGACCTTCGCGCCGTAGACGATCGGCAGTATGTCTTCGAGCGGGACGTCGCAGTCATGCGGCCCGTCGTAGTTGCCCCAGCACAGGTGCAGACGCACGCGGTCGCGCGGAATGTTCACCAGTGCTTCGTTGATCGCGTCGATGTGAATCGCGACGGCGTCCTGGAACTGCTTCAGAGTGCCGTGCTGGAACATGCCGTGCCATTCCATCGCGAGATCGGGACAGTCAAGCTGGAGCACGTAGCCGCGCGAGACGATCAGGTCGTACTCCTTGCGCAATTCGCGGGCGACGGCACGCACGTAGGCCTCGTGCGAGTCGTACCATGCGTTGCGCATCGTGGTGCAGACGATACCGGGTGAGGCCGCGGTCATGAAGGCGTCGGTGTAACGGCCGGTGTGCTCGGCAAGGGCGCTGTCGAACATATCGCATTCGCGCCGGGCGGGGGCGAGATCCTTGTAATGGACTTCGGCCTGGGCGGTCGGCGCGTCGAAGACCTTGGACATCACCATGCCGCGGTCGATCCAGATCTTCGCGAAGTCGGGGTGGTCGGCGAAGTCCTTGAACGGATCGCGCTGGCTGGCGCCGCCGAAACCCGTCAGCCGCTGCGGAACGTAAGTCTGGAAGCCGACTCGTGGCTGCTCGCCGTCATTGACGATGTCGATGCCGGCTGCGATCTGCTTGCGCACCGCGTCGCGCACGCCGGCCGCCGCGAGGCTGTCGAGCCGCGCCGCATCGACCGGCTTGCCGGCCTCGGCGGCGATCAGGAGATCGGAAAGTTCACGGGCCCGCGGCAGACTGCCGACATGGGTCGTGAGGATGCGGGTATCGCTGCGCTTCATCGTCCCCCTCCGCCGTAATTTATAGTGTGATCGGATGCCATGACCCGGTCCGGGCGCGTAGTGTACAACGCCATCCGGGGCGGCACAGCCGACCCGGCTCGCGAACTCAAGACGCCGGGTTCGCCGGCCGCTAAGCCGGGTTCCGACGCGTCCCGTGCCGCCGTTGCGCTCGCTCGCGCCGTCCCGGCACCCGTAAAGGACCTGCATGCAGCACACCGACATCCAGCTCGATCCCGCCGCCATCGCGGCGTTGCGCGCCCTGCAGGTGCCCGGGCGACCCTCGCTCGTGGTGCGCGTGTGCGACTTGTTCGAGACGTCGACGGCGGCACTGGTCGGGGAGCTCGCACAGGGTCTCTCCAGCAATGATCTCGCGCTCGTCACGCGCGCCGCGCATACGCTGAAATCGAGCAGCGCAAACGTCGGCGCGACGGATCTCGCGAACCATGCCAAGGCGATAGAACACTGTGGCCGGGGCGGCGACCTCGCGGGCTGCCATGCGGCAGCGGCAGGTCTGCAGGCGCTGTTGGAGGCGACGCTCGCCGCCATCGCGGCCTTGCGTCGTGCCGAGTCGGCATGAGCGGGCTCGCGTCCGAGGTACGATGAACACGCTGGCCGCGTCCGGCGCCGAATGCCCCGTCGTGCTCGTCGTCGACGACGACATGGCGGCCCGCCTGATGACGCGCATCGCGCTGGAGGAGGGCGGCTTCGAAGTGCTCGAAGCCGAGGACGGCGTGCCGGCCCTCGAAATCTTCCGTACGCACAAGATCGACGTCGTTCTGCTCGACGTGATGATGATCGAGCTCGACGGCTTTGCCGTCTGTTCGAGTATCCGCGGCATGCCGCACGGGGAGCACACGCCGATCATGATGATGACCGGCCTCGACGACACCGCATCGATCAACACCGCCTACGATGCCGGCGCGACCGACTTCGTCACCAAGCCGATCAACTACGGCGTCCTCACCCACCGCGTCCGCTACATGTTGCGCGCGGCCCGCGTCGCCGATGAACTGCGCCGCAGCGAGACGCGGCTCGCGAAGGCACAGGCGATGGCCAAACTCGGCCATTTCCACTGGAACGTCGACAGCGGGCTGTTCGAATGCTCGTCCGAAGTCGAGCGCCTCACCGGCGCACGCAACGCGACGATCATCGACGAACTCTCCCCGCTCGTGAGCCGTGTGCATCCCGACGACCGCGGCGAGATCGAAACCCGCCTCGGCAATGCGATCGCAGCCAACGAAGCGGTGCAGATCAGTTGTCGTGTCACCCTCCCGCAGGGCGGGACGGCGCACATTCATCTCGAGGCCGCGTGTGCCGTGGAACCCGATACCGGCACGCGGGTGCTCGAAGGGGTCGTGCAGGACGTGACCGAACGGCGCCGCCTCGAAGGGCTTGCGCACAAACTGGCATATTTCGATACGGTGACCGGTCTGCCGAATCGCACCACGCTGCGCAAGGATCTCGGCCAGGCGATCGCACGTGCCATCGGCACCGAGGCAGTGGTCGCGGTGTTTTCGCTCGATCTCGACAATTTCAAGCGCATCAATGACACGCTCGGCCGTGACAGCGGCGATCGGCTGCTGAAGACCGTCGCCGAACGGTTGACGACCTGCCTGCGCCGTCGCGACAGTGCCTATGGCGTGAGGGCCGACGTTCGCGCCGGGGATTTCGTGGCCCGCACCGGCGGCGACGAATTCTACGTCGTCCTCACCGAATTTCGCTCGGCCGAGGAATCGGCCGTCGTCGCGCGACGCATGCTCGAGGCCATCGCCCAGCCGGTGAACCTCGGGGGCGAGGATCTCGTGCTGTCGGCGACGACCGGCATCAGCGTCTACCCGGTCGACGGCACGACACCCGACCTGCTGATCGATCGTGCCGACGCCGCGAAGAACCACGCGAAGGTCGAAGGCCGCGGTCGCTACCAGTTCTACACCTCGGCCATCAACGCGCGCGCCTTCGAGCGCCTGTCGATGGAGAACAACCTGCGCAAGGCGCTGCAGCAGGAGCAGTTCGAGCTGTACTACCAGCCGAAGATCGACATCCGCAGCGGGCGCTTCGCCGGCGCGGAGGCGCTGGTCCGCTGGCGGCATCCCGATCTCGGTCTGGTCTCACCGGCGAATTTCATTCCGATCGCCGAGGAAACGGGCCTGATCGTCCCGTTGGGCGAGTGGATCATCCGCGCCGCATGCCGCGACATCGCGCAGTGGCGCAGCCAGGGACTGTCGGACGTGCGCGTCGCGGTCAACATCAGCGCGATGCAGTTCGCGTCGGCCGAACTGCCGCTGCAGCTCAGTGCGGCGCTCGCCGAGTGGAAGCTGCCGGTCGAAGTGATGGAGGTCGAGCTGACCGAAAGCCTGTTGATGACGGACACCGAGCAATCGATTTCGATGCTCGCCGAACTGCGTGCGCTCGGTATCGACGTCTGGATCGACGATTTCGGCACCGGCTATTCGTCGCTGGCCTATCTTCGGCGCTTCCCGATTGCGGGCGTCAAGGTCGATCAGACGTTCGTGCGCGAGATGGACACCAATACGAACGATGCGGCAATCGTCGCCGCGGTGATCGCGCTGGCACGCAGCCTCAATCTCGAGGTCGTGGCCGAAGGCGTCGAGAGTCGCCTGCATCTCGCCGCGCTCGCCGCCCAGCAATGCGACTACGCGCAAGGCTATCTCTACAGCCCGCCACTGCCGGCCGCCGCTTTTGCGCGCTGGGTCAACGAACACCGCGGGCCGGTCGCGAAAGTGATCTGAACCCGGCAGTGGCGGCACTCGTGCGGCCCCGTCACGGCCCGGGGGCCGTCCCTGCGAGCGCTGTGTTCGACGTAAAGCTTCCCCGATCGCGGACGATACAGTCCCGGACGAGACCTGGGCAGCGCGCGGCTGCCACCAGCACGGGAGACACAGACCGATGGCAAGCATTCTTGCGGTAGACGATTCGGCCTCGATGCGTCAGATGGTGACGTTCACGCTGAAGGGGGCCGGATACGATGTGATCGAAGCGATCGACGGGCAGGACGCCCTCACCAAGGCCCGTGGCAAGCAGGCCGACATCATTCTCACCGACGTGAACATGCCGAACATGGACGGGATCGCGTTGATTCGGGAACTGCGCAAGCTGCCGCAGTACAAGTTCACGCCGATGCTGCTGTTGACGACGGAGTCCGCGGCCGACAAGAAGGCCGAAGGCAAGGCTGCCGGTGCGACGGGTTGGCTGGTGAAGCCGTTCAACCCCGATCAGCTCCTGGCGACGCTGAAGAAAGTCCTGAGCTGAACGTCGCCAGGTTCCGATCGTCCCGCCAACCGCACCCGCAGGCCCAACATGTCTATCGAAATCAGTCAGTTCCACCAGGTGTTCTTCGAGGAGTCCTCCGAAGGTCTGGAGATCATGGAGTCCGGTCTGCTCGCGCTCGGGGTCGGCGAGCCCGACCTCGAGGCGATCAACACGATTTTCAGGGCCGCCCACTCGATCAAGGGCGGCAGCGGCACGTTCGGCTTCACGGCGATCAGCGAATTCACGCATGTGATGGAGACGCTGCTTGATGAGATGCGCGCCGGCAAGCGCCTGGTGACGCGGGAAGCCGTCGACGTGTTGTTGGAAGGTGTCGACCGCTTGCGTGGCCTGCTCGGGGCGGCACGCGACGGCGTGCCTGCCGACGCCGACGACGTCGCGGCGACGAGCAGGAGGCTCGAGGCGCTGCTCGACGGCGGCAATACCGGCGGCGCTGCCGCTGCCGTCGCCGACGTCACGCTGCCCGCGGTCACCGGCTGGCGTGTACGTTTCGTGCCCGCAGCGCATCTGTTCCAGACCGGCAACGATCCGGCGCGCCTGCTGCGCGAATTGATGGCACTCGGACCGAGCAGGATCGAATGCGACCTCGCCAGGCTGCCGACGCACCTCGACGCCTACGACCCCGAAAGCTGCTATCTCGCCTGGACCGTCGATCTCGACAACGACGTTCCCGAAGCAGCCGTACGCGAGGTGTTCGAATGGGTCGACAACGATGCCGACATCCGGATCGTGCCGCTCGCGGGCGACGGACCCGCGAACGAAGCGGCCGCCACGCCGGCGCTCACGGCAGTGCCGGCGCCGGACGAGCGTCGCAGCGGCGACGATCGACGCCAGCACGAGGACCGACGTGCGGGCGACCGCCGCCAGATGGCGGCCGCACCGGCCACCGCGTCGATCCGGGTCGACATCGACAAGGTCGATGCGCTGATCAACATGGTCGGCGAGCTCGTGATCACGCAATCGATGCTCAGTCAGCTCGCCGCCGATTTCGACGTCGCGCTGATCGAGAAGCTGCGTGCCGGGGTCGCCCAGCTCGAACGCAACACGCGTGAGCTGCAGGAGAGCGTGATGAGCATCCGCATGATGCCCATCAGCTTCTCCTTCAACCGCTTCCCGCGTCTCGTGCGTGACTTGTCGGCGAAGCTCGGCAAGCAGGTGAATCTCAAGATGACCGGCGAGAACACCGAACTCGACAAGACGGTGCTGGAGAAGATCGGCGATCCGCTGGTGCACCTCGTGCGCAATGCGCTCGACCACGGCATCGAGCCGCCCGACGTGCGGCGCGAATGCGGCAAGCACTCTGCCGGCACGCTGACACTCAACGCCTACCACGAGGGCAGCAACATCGTCATCGAGATAATCGACGACGGTGCCGGCCTGAACCGCGACCGCATTCTCGCCAAGGCGCGCGAGCGCGGCATCGTCGGTGATCAGGACGTGCTGAGCGACGAACAGATTTTCGATCTGGTCTTCGCGCCGGGCTTCTCGACCGCTACCGTCGTCAGCGACGTCTCGGGCCGCGGGGTCGGCATGGACGTGGTCCGGCGCAACATCAAGGATCTCGGTGGCGTCGTCGAAGTCGAGTCGAAGACGGGCGAGGGTTCAGTGTTCAGGATTCGCCTGCCGCTAACGCTCGCGATCCTCGACGGCCAGCTCGTCCGCGTCGGCAGCGAAGTCTATATCGTGTCGCTGGTCTCGATCATCGAATCACTGCAGGTGAAACCCGACGCCGTCAGCTCGGTCGCCGGTCAGACGGAGCTCTATCGCCTGCGCGACGAATATCTGCCGATCGTGCGCCTCTACGACTTGTTCGACGTCGCGCCCGACTCACAGAACCTCGGCGACGGCCTGCTTGTGATCGTCGAGGCCGAGGGGCGCAAGGTCGGCTTGTTCGTCGATGATCTGCTCGGTCAGCAGCAGGTCGTCATCAAGAGCCTGCAGACCAATTTCAGGCGGGTGGACGGGATCTCGGGGGCGACGATCCTCGGCGATGGCAAGGTCGCGATGATCCTCGACACCGCAGGCCTGATCCATCTCAGCCGCACACAGTATCAACCCGCCAGGCGCTGGTGCGCCGAGCGCCAGGTCGCCTGAAGGAAGCGCACCCATGCAAGCTGAAACCGCCTCCCATTCCGCCACGGTCCCCGGCGCCGCGAGTGCCGCCGAAGCCGATCAGTTCCTGACGTTCATGCTCGACGGCGAGGAGTACGGCGTCGACATCCTGCGCGTACAGGAGATCAAGGGCTGGGAGTCCGCGACCGAAATCCCGAACACGCCGCCCTATATCCGCGGCGTGATCAACCTGCGCGGTACCATCGTGCCGGTGATCGATCTGCGCCGGCGCTTCGCGATGGAGGCGATCGAGTACACGAACACCACGGTGATCATCGTGCTGCGCATCCGGGCCGCCGATGGCGAGAAGACGATGGGTTTCATCGTCGACGCGGTGTCCGACGTCTACAACGTGACGAGCGAGCAGATGAAGCCAGCACCGGAGTTCGGCGGCCAGGTCCGTACGGACTACGTCAAAGGGCTGGCGACGGTGGATGGCAAGATGGTGATCCTGCTCGACATCGACCAGCTCGTCAGCAGCGACGTCGTCTTCAGCGACACGACCCATTGAAGCCCGGCACGACGGAGTAGCGCAACATGTCCGATACCGCGTCGAAATCGCTGAGCCTTGCGGAAAGCGCCACGATTGCCATCGTCGCCGACCTGCAGGTCGCGCTCGCAAACCTGCTCGAAACGGCCGAAGTCGATGCCGTCGACGTCGACTGCAGCGCCGTGAAGAGCATCGACGCCGCGGTGCTGCAGTGCCTGCTCGTCAACCGACGGGTCGCTGCCGCCAACGGCAAACACCTCCGGCTCGTGCAGCCGAGTGACGACTTCCGCCGCATCGCGGCCTATGTCGGGCTCGTCGACGATCTGCTCGCCGCCTGAGACTTCCTGGTGCGGGCGCAGCCGTCGTCCGACTCGCTCAACGACCATATGGATGGGACATGTCTGAAACTGCCGAAGCATTGAGCGAACGCGAGTTCGATTTCACGGATCGCCATTTCCAGTTTCTGCGCAAGATGGTCGGCGATCACGCCGGCATCAACCTCGGTGAAGCGAAGCGGGAACTCGTCTATGGACGCATCACGCGCCGCATCCGCGCGCTCGGCATGCGCAACTTCGACGACTACTGCCGCCTGCTCGAAACGGCGCCGGACGATGAAATCGGCAACTTCATCAACGCGATTACGACGAATCTCACGGCGTTCTTCCGGGAGGAACACCATTTCGATTTCATCTGCGAGACGTTGATTCCGGCGTGGATGAGGTACGGCGGCCGGCCGCGCGTGCGGATCTGGTCGGCGGGCTGTTCCACCGGCGAAGAGCCCTACAGTATCGCGATGACGCTGCGTGAGCACATGCCGGCGAGCGCGCTCGGCGATGTCGCGATACTCGCCACCGACATCGACACCAACGTGCTCGCACACGCCGAAGCCGGAGTCTACGCCGCGGCGCGCGTCGAGAGTCTGCCGCGTGCCAGGCTGCAGCAGTTCTTCCAGCGAGGGCGAGGTGAAAACGCGGACCGCGTCCGCGTCGTGCCCGAACTGCAGCAGCTCATCCGGTTCCGCCAGCTCAACCTGATGCAGGACTGGCCGGTGAAGGGGCCGCTCGATCTGATTTTCTGCCGCAACGTCGTCATCTATTTCGACAAGCCGACGCAGCGCAGGCTGTTCGCCCGCTTCGCCGAGAAGCTGGCACCTAACGGCTATCTCATCATCGGGCACTCGGAAACGCTCTATAACGTGTCCGACGCTTTCGAGCTGGTGGGCCGCACGGTCTACCGGAAGTCGCACTGATGCGCAGCAGACAGATGCCGGATGGCAGCCGGCCGCCGCAGGCCCTGCCGGGCTTCGATCACATCGGACGCTTCTACGATCCGGTGCATCACATGATGACGGCCAAGATCCTGCCGGGCGAGCTCTACGTCACGACGCATGACGAGGCGATCGTCACGGTGCTCGGCTCCTGTGTGTCGGCGTGTATCTGGGATCGCAGGGCGGGTATCGGTGGCATGAACCATTTCATGCTGCCGACGACTGGCGATCAGACCCGGGTCGCGGATTTCGCGCATGCGAGCGAGGCGGCGCGTTACGGCACGTTCGCGATGGAGGCGCTGATCAACGCGATCCTCAAGTTCGGCGGGCGCCGGGCGGCATTGCAGATCAAGATCGTCGGCGGCGGCTGCGTGCTGCGCGGTGCGACCGACGTCGGCGCGCGCAACATCGAGTTCGTGCGCGAATTCATCCGCAACGAAGGCCTTGATGTGGTCGGCGAGCATGTCGGCGGCGTGCTGCCGCGCAAAGTGTGGTTCCACCCGTTGTCCGGCCGCGCTCTGGTCAAGGAGCTGAAATCCACTGCCACCTCAACGGTTGCGAATCGCGAGCGCCAGTACGCGACGCAGATCGGCAACGAGTCGAAGGGCGGCGACATCGAACTCTTCTAGCGCGGTCGCCGCGGCATGCCGCGGCGGCGCCGGGGTCGGAACATGTTGCAGAAGGTCAACAAGACGCGCGTGCTGGTGGTCGACGACTCGGCCCTCGTACGCCAGGTGCTGAGCAAAATTCTCCAGTCCGACCCCGGGATCGAAGTCGTCGGCGTCGCGTCCGATCCGTATGTCGCACGCGAGGAGATCAAGCGGCTGAACCCGGACGTGCTGACGCTGGACGTCGAAATGCCGCGCATGGACGGGATCACGTTTCTCGGCAATCTGATGCGCCTGCGGCCGATGCCGGTCGTGATGGTGTCGTCATTGACCGAGCAGGGCGCGGACGTGACCTTGAGTGCGTTGGAACTCGGCGCCATCGATTTCGTCACCAAACCGAAGATCGACATCTCGCACGGTCTCGCGAGCTACGCCGCGGAGATCATCGACAAGGTCAAGGCCGCGTCGCGGGCACGCGTGCGCGCGCGCCAGGATCTGGACAAGTCGAGTGGTGCGCGCCGACCGGCGCAGCAGGTGCTGAAGCACTATCGCACCACCGACAGGCTGATCGCGATCGGGGCGTCGACCGGCGGCACCGAAGCGCTGCGCGAGGTGCTGGAAATGATGCCGGCCGATGCGCCGGCAATCGTCATCACACAGCACATCCCCGAAGCGTTCAGTCAGCCGTTCGCACGACGCCTGAACAGCGCCTCGGCGATGAGCGTCTGCCAGGCCGAGGACGGCCAGCAGATCGTGCAAGGCCATGCCTACGTCGCGCCCGGCAACCGCCATCTGCGCGTGATCCGCAGCGGCGCGCGATACGTCTGTCGTCTCGACGACGGAGAACCCGTCAACCGCCACAAACCCTCGGTCGACGTGATGTTCATGTCGGTCGCTGAAAACGTCGGCCGCAACGCGGTCGGCGTGCTGCTGACGGGGATGGGTGCGGACGGCGCCCAGGGCATGCGCGCGATGAAGGAAGCCGGGGCGCCGACGCTGGCACAGGACGAAGCGACGAGTGTGGTGTGGGGCATGCCGGGTGAGGCGGTGAAGATCGGCGTCGTCGATCACGTGCTGCCGCTGGACCGCATCGCCGCCCACGGCTTGCAGCTCGCTTCGCGTTGAAGCAGCGGGCCGTCGACGGTCCCGCTGCAACCGCCGCCGTTCGTGGGGCGTTCCTAAAGAATCCAGCGTCGCCGACCGATGTCTCCGCATGGGCCGGAAATCAACAGGTGTCGAGAGTATCCAGATGACGATGTCTCTGAAAGATTCGGCGTGGTTGCCGTGGACGGTGACACTCGCCGGCGCTGGCGCAGCTCTCGCGCTGCCCGGCCCGGCGTCGGTGATCGGCGCGTTCGTCGCCACGGCGGTGACGTGGTCGTGGGCGCGTGCCGGAAGCCGGGCGACGCTGCAGCGGGTGCGTGACGAACTCGAGGAGACCCGCGGCCTGTCGGCTGCCGAGGTCCATGCGCTGTTCGAGACCTTCGCCTCCTCGCTGCGCAATGCGGTCACCGAATTGCGCCACGGCGCCGATCAGGTGCGCGGGATCACCGCCGATGCGGGACGCACGCTGAACGATGCGTTTCACGGGCTCGACGCTGATTCGCAGCGTCAGACGAGCCTGATGTCGGCCGTGATCTCGGCACTGTCGTCCGGCCTCGGCGGCGAAGCGAAAAAAGAAGATGCCGAACACGGTGATCTGACCATAAGTGCGCTGGTCGAGACGACATCGGGGCTGATGCACAACTTCGTGTCGATGTGCGTGACCTCGAGCAAGCACAACATGGACAGCGTCTCGCTGATCGACGAGATGGCGGAGAAGATGGATCGCATTTTCGCGCTGCTCGCGAACATCCGCGGCATCGCCGATCAGACGAACCTGCTCGCCCTCAATGCGGCGATCGAAGCGGCGCGGGCCGGCGAAGCCGGCCGCGGCTTTGCGGTTGTTGCGGACGAGGTCCGCAACCTCTCGCACAACTCGAATCAGTTCAATGAACAGATCCGCCTGCAGGTCGAAGAGGCCAAGGTCGCGATCGAACGGGCCCGCGCCTCGGTTGGCGCCGCCGCGTCCCAGGACATGAGTCTGTTGTTGTCGAGCAAGCACCGCGTCGATCTGATGATGCAGCGCCTGCGCACCTTCGAACGCTATCTGCAGTCGCGGCTGGTGGAAACGCAGCAGTTGTCGGGGTCGATCACCAGCCGGACCGGAGACGCGGTACGGTCGCTGCAGTTCGAGGACATCGTACGCCAGTTGATGGAGCATTCGGCCCAGACCGTGCTGCACATCGAGCACTTCATCGATCGTTCGAACCGGCAGATGGCACGTGCGGGACGCGTCGAGGCAACCGAAATTTCACGCGAGCTCACCGAGGCAGCGAACCACCTGAAGACATCGCTGCCGCACAAGCCCGCCGCCCAACTGGACATGGATTCCGGGGACGTGGAACTTTTCTGAGATTGGAGCAAGTCATGGCGATTTCCACCGCGCCGTCCGCCGACGGCAAGACGCTGACCATCCGGATCAGTGATCGTTTCGACTTCAATGCGCACACGGCACTGCGCGCGGCCTATGCGAACGCGAATCCGCGCTATCAGTCCTATGTGCTCGATTTGCGCGAGACGGACTACATGGACAGTTCGGCGCTCGGCATGCTGTTGCAGCTCAAGGAGCACGCCGGCGGCGCCAAATCGGCGGTGCACATCCGCAACGCGAAGCCGGCGATCAAGGAAATCCTGTCCGTCGCCAACTTCCAGCAATTGATGACGATCGACTGATCGGATCGCATCATGGCGGCAGTGCCGAAATTCGCGCCGGTCGATCATGGCGCCGTACTGACGGCGCTCGTCGTCGACGACGAGGCGGTCAACCGCGTCGTGCTCGGTGCGATGCTGCGCGAATACGGCTTCATCGTCATCGAAGCCGACGACGGCCGTCACGCCTGCGAAGTGTGCCGCGAGACCGTGCCCGACATCGTGTTCATGGACATCATGATGCCGGAGATGGACGGCTACGAGGCGACACGCGCGATCAAAGCGCTGTTGATGCCGACCTTCGTGCCGGTGATTTTTCTCACGGCCGTCTCCGACGATCATCTGCTGCATCGCTGTATCGAGGTCGGTGGCGACGATTTTCTCGTCAAGCCGTACAGTCGCACGCTGTTGCGCGCGAAAATCGATGCCGCGCTGCGCACGCGCAGCATGCATCGCGACCTCGCCGAACAGCGCGACGTCCTCACCCAGTACCGCCTTCGTCAGCAGCGCGACATGGAGGTCGCGAAACGCATCCTGGACAATGTCGCGAGCCAGAACCGGCTCGGCGTACCGAACGTGCGGTATGCGCTGCGCCCGATGGAGACGCTGAACGGGGACGTGATTTTCGCGGCGAACCGCCCGACCGGCGAACAGTGCTTCCTCGTCGGCGACTTCACCGGGCATGGTCTGCCGGCGGCGATCGGAGCACTGACGGCGCATGGCGTCTTCATGTCGATGGTCGCCAAGGGCTTCGGTATCGATGACATCGTGCTCGAGCTGAATCGCAAGATGTGCGCGCTGTTGCCGGTCGATCGATTTCTGTCGGCCGCCTTGTTCGAAATGCAGCTCGACACCGGGTTGCTGAAAGTCTGGAACGGCGGGATGCCGGACATCCTGGTGCGCAGCGCCGCTGGGCGCGTCATCACGCGCTATCCGTCGGAGAACGTGCCGATGGGGATCGTTGCACCGCGCGACTACGCGGCGAATGTCCGCTGCGCGACGCTCGCACCGGGTGATCAGTTGCTGATTCATTCCGATGGCCTCATCGAAGCTCACGGGCCAGGGGACGAACTGTACGGCAACGCGCGGCTGCATGCCGTGATGGACAGTCCCGGCCCGGCCTTCGAACGCTTCGATGCCCTGCTCGCGAGCCTCGCGCAGCACGTGCAGTCCGAGCCGCAAAGCGACGACGTGTCGCTTCTTTACGTCATTTGCGATCCGGCGCTCGCAGCAGCGGCCGAGGACGACGCACAGCCAGCGACGGTGACGCGCGCACCGGCATCCTGGCGTTTCGAACTCGAACTCGGTGCCGAGGAACTCAAATCCTCGGAGCCCGTCGCGACCGTGATGCAGGTGTTCGATACGGTGCAGGGCCTGGGTGCCCTGCGCACGCCGCTGTTCCTGATCCTGACCGAACTGTTTTCGAATGCACTCGAACACGGCCTGCTCGCGCTGGATTCGGCGGTGAAGCACCGTCCGAATGGTTTCGCCGAATACTACCAGCAGCGTCAGGAGCGTCTCGAACGCCTGTTCGGCGCAACGATGTCGATCCAGTGTCGCCATGAACCGCAGGGCGACGGCGGCGCGCTCCAGATCCGGCTCGCCCACAACGGCAGCGGCTTCGATCCGGCGAGTCTGCCGGTACAGCTCGCCGACAACGGAGAGTTCAAGGGTCGCGGGATCCGGCTCGTGCGTTCGTTGTGCCGCGATCTCGCCTACGAAGATGGCGGGCGTACGGCAGTCGCTACCTATTCCTGGGCGCACGCGACCGCACGTGCCGCGTGACGGCATGCCAATGGACCCGGCGGAGGCGACCTCGTCGCTGGCACGACTCGTCGATGGGTCCATGCAGCGCGTCATATCACCGCTCTTTGCGTTCGGTGCGCTGGCCGTGCTGCTCACCAGTGTGGTGGTTGGCCAGGTCCTGAACGCCCGCGTGCTGGCGCAGGCGCGTGCACGTGCGGAGGCGGCCGTCGGGCAGCTCGCCGCGACGGCGCCAGACCTGCCCGTCGTCGACGGCGCGATCGAGATCGCGTTGCTCGACGACGCCGGTGTCCGCGTGCTCGAGGCGACCGATCCGGCGCTGCACGATGCCGCGTCGCCGGCTCTCGCGGCCGCTGCGCGTGACGGTTTCGATGGGCGGTTCTGGTCGGCGCGCGGTCAGTTTCATACGGCGCGCGGTGCGATTGCGCATTACTGGTTGCGGCTCGATCTCATCGATGAGCTGCGGAACGTCGCCGTACTGCAACTGGTGGTCACGCTCGGTGGCATCGTGTTCGTGGCCGGTGCGGTCGGGCTGGTGCGGCAGCGCCTGCGGCGCGACCTGCTGCCGCGTCTCGGCAGCCTTGCCGAGACGTTGCTCGGGCCGGGCGCCAGCACGCCGGGAGGCGCCGGGGACGGCTTCGACGCATTGATCGGGGCCGCCGGCGAACTGCAGGCAGCGATTGCCGACGGCCGCCGACGTGAAGCGCAACTCCAGGAAGACGTGCGCCGCCTCGCCGCCGCGACGGCGAGCGGCGGCGTCATGCTGCGGGAGTGCGATGCCACGGACGAAAAGCCGGCGCTCGCGGCCCTCGCCCGCGCACGGGATGAGGCGCTGCGCGCGACGCAGGCGAAGTCGCGCTTCCTCGCCAACATGAGCCATGAACTGCGCACGCCGTTGAACGGAGTGCTCGGCATGCTGTCGCTGCTCGAACGCGAGCGATTGAGCGACGAGCAGCGTGAATTCGTCGATGTCGCGGTGAAGTCGGGTCGCACCTTGTTCGAGCTCATCGACGACGTGCTCGATTTCTCGAAGATCGAGGCGGGTGCGCTGACGCTGGAACGTACCCCATGCCTGCTGCGCAGTGTCGCCGAGGACGTTCTCGACATGCTCGCCGAACGTGCATGTCAGCGCGGCATCGATCTCGTCCTGCGCTGGGATGCGGATCTGCCCCGACGGGTCGAGACCGATCCGGCGCGGTTGCGCCAGGTTCTGCTGAATCTGCTCGGCAATGCGGTGGAGTTCACCGCACATGGGCACGTGATGCTGGCGCTTGCACCGGCCGCGGCCGGCGGCAGGATCCGCTTCGAAGTCCGGGACACCGGTATCGGCATACCGCGCGAGCGACAGCAGGCGATCTTCGAACCGTTCGCGCAGGCGGACGAATCGACGACGCGCCGTTTCGGCGGCACCGGGCTCGGGCTCGGGATCACGCGTCAGCTCGTCGATCTGATGGGCGGGCAGCTCGAACTCGACTCGGCACCCGGTCGCGGTACCGGCTTCGTGTTCGAACTGCCGCTGGCAGATCTCGGTGTCGAGCCGGCGGCAGGTCCGCCGGCG
>JADZCB010000265.1 GCA_020851775.1 Gammaproteobacteria bacterium | reverse complement strand
GCTGATCGGTATCGCGGCGGCCGTCGCGCTCGGTGGCTGGGTCGTCCTGTGGTCGCGGACACCGAGCTACGAGATGCTGTATTCGGATCTGTCCGATCGCGACATGACGCAGATCGCCGACGCATTGAAGGCGACGCAGATCCGCTACCGCCTCGATCCGGATTCCGGCGCGCTGCTGGTCCAGGCCGACCGGGCCGACGACGCAAAACTGCAGCTCGCCGCAGCGGGCCTGCCGAAAGGCGGAGCGCGCGGACTCGATCTGATCGAGCAGTCTCCCGCCTTCGGCACCAGCCAGTTCATGGAGAAGGCACGTTACCAGCGTGCGGTCGAGGACGAACTCGCGCGCTCCGTCGCACGCATCGACAACGTACGGGCCGCGCGCGTGCACCTGGCGCTGCCGCCCGAGAGCGTGTTCGCGCGGGCGAAGAAGGCGCCGAGCGCATCGGTGATGGTCGATCTTTATCCCGGGCGGGTGCTCGACGCGGCACAAGTCGCCGCGATCACGCACCTCGTGTCGGCGAGTGTGCCGAACCTCCCATCGTCGGGCGTCACCGTCGTCGACAGTCGCGGCAATCTGCTGACCGACGCGAAGCGCGACAAGCTGATGGCGCTGACCGCGCAGCGCTTCGAATACACGCGCAAGGTCGAAGACGATTACGTCGAGCGTATCCGCCGGCTGCTCGAGCCGATGGTCGGTCCGGAGGGGGTGCGGGCGCAGGTCACCGCCGATCTGGATTTCACCGAAACCGAACGCACCAGCGAGAGCTACAACCCCGATCTGCAGGCGGTCCGCAGCGAGAAGACCGTCGAGGAGGAACGCACGGGCGGTGGTCCGGGTGGCGTACCGGGCGCGTTGAGCAACACCCCGCCGGACGCGGCGACCGCGCCCGAACAGACGGCCGCGGCCGGTACTGCAACGCCGCCCCCTGGTCAGCAGACGGCGGGCGCACAACAGCCGAACAGCAAGCGCAGCCAGGTCGTGCGCAATTACGAGGTCGATCGCACGATCGCCCACACCAGGGCGTCGCTCGGCAGCATCCGCAAGCTGTCGGTCGCCGTCGTGCTGCGCAAACCCTTGCCGGCGGCCGCTGCGCCAGATGGTGCGGCGGCGGAACCGCCGGCCGATCCGAATGCAGCAGCGACCGCCGCCTCTGCGCTCGCCGGCGCACCGAAGGAATTCACCGCTGACGAACTCGCGCGGATGACGCAGCTCGTCAAGGATGCCGTCGGCTTCGATCCGGCGCGCGGCGATACGGTCACGTTGATGCCCGCGAGCTTCGTCGAGCCGATGCCGCCTGCAGCGCTGCCGCCGCCGCCGGTGTGGAAGCAGCCCTGGGTGTGGGACATCGGCAAGCAGGCGCTCGGCGGGCTGTTCGTCCTTGTTCTCTTCTTCGGTCTGTTGCGTCCGGCGATGAAATCTCTGACCGCGAAGCCGGCGGTGGCACGGCTCGACGGCGAGCGCGCCGGTGCCCAGGCGGCGCTGCCGGGGGGTGACAACGCTGCGCTGCTCGCGTTGCCGCGCGGCGGCGCCGACAGCGGGACGGCCGCGGCGCCGATCGCACTGCCAGGCTCGATGCACGACAGCCTCGATCAGCTCAAGGACATCGTGAACAAGGATCCGCGCGTGGCCGCGCAGGTGATCAGAAACTGGGTCGGGGAGGGTTGAGATGGCCGGTGAGATGCAGGCGCTGACGAGCACCGACAAGGCGGCCATCTTTTTGATGACGCTCGGCGAGGCGACGGCCGCGCAGGTGTTCAAGTATCTCGGACCGCGCGAAGTGCAGAAGATCGGCACCGCGATGGCGGCACTGCAGAACATTTCGCGCGACATGATCAAGGTCTCGGTCGACGAATTCGTCATCGATCTGCAGAAGCAGACGCCGCTCGGGATCGGCAACGACGACTATATCCGCAAGGTGCTGACGGATGCGCTCGGCGAAGAAAAGGCCGCGAGCATGATCGACCGCATCCTGGTCGGCGGCCAGACCAAGGGGCTCGAGTCCCTGAAATGGATGGACGCGCGCAGCGTCGTCGAGCTGATCCGTTACGAGCATCCGCAGATCATCGCAATCGTGCTGTCCTATCTCGACAGCGATCTGGCGGCCGAAGTGCTGGGCCTGCTGCCGGAGAACACGCGTGCCGACCTCATGATGAGAGTGGCGACGATGGACGGCGTGCAGCCGGCCGCGATGCGTGAACTGAACGACATGCTCGAAGTGCAATTGCGCGGCGGATCGCAAGGCAAGGCCGCGGGACTCGGTGGCCTGAAATGCGCGGCCGACATCCTGAACTTCGTCGACCGCAGCGTCGAGGCGAAGATCAGCGAGTCGATGTCCGAGCACGATCCGGAACTCGCCGGCCGTATCCAGGACCTGATGTTCACCTTCGACAACCTGACCGACGTAGACGATCGCGGCATCCAGACGCTGCTGCGCGAAGTGTCGACCGACAATCTCGTGCTCGCACTGAAGGGCACGGACGACAACATCAAGAACAAGATTTTCCGCAACATGTCCCAGCGCGCCGGCGACATGCTGCGCGAAGACCTGGAATCACGCGGTCCCGTCAAGCTGTCCGATGTCGAGGCCGCGCAGAAGGAGATCATCGGCATCGCACGCCGGCTCGCCGAGGAGGGCCAGCTCAGCCTCGGCGGCGCCGGCGGCGAGGCGATGGTCTGAGCGTCGCGATCCCTGAGGACACTGCGCACGCATGCGTTACTCCGCTGCCGACCTCGAAGCCATCGCGCGCCCGTTCACGCCGCCGCTCGTCGAGGGACCGATCGCGGGCGAGGACTATGCGCCCGCGCTGAAGGTGCCGACCGCCGAGGAACTCGAGGCCCTGCAGCGCGCCGCACATGAGGAAGGTTTCCGCGAAGGTTTCGCCGACGGCCGCCAGCGTGGCTATGCGAGCGGCGAAGCAGCCGTGAAGGCGCAGCTCGACGCGCTGCAGGGCATCGTGCTGCAGCTCGCCGAGCCGCTCGAGAAGGTCGACGATGCGGTGGTGCAGGCGGTGTCCGATCTGGCGGTGCTGATCGCGCGGCACCTCGTGCGACGCGAGCTGAAGGCGAATCCCGGCGAGGTCGTTGGCGTCGTGCGCGAGTCGATGCGCCACCTGCCGATCGCGCCGCGTGCGGCGCGTATCCGCCTGCATCCCGAGGACGCGGAGCTGGTACAGAGCGCCTTCGCGCTCGGCGACGACGAGCGGAGCTGGCGGCTCGAACCGGACCCGCTGATCACGCGCGGCGGCTGCATCGTCGAGACGGATTCCTCACGCATCGACGCGTCGGTCGAATCGCGGCTCGCCGCAATCGCGTCGAAGATGCTGGGCGGCGAGCGCGAGAGCGATCGTGCACGCTGAACGCGCACAACGCTGGTTGCCACAACTCCGGCAGTACGCGAAACGTCTCGACACGCCGCCGCCGATCGTCGTCGAAGGCAAGCTCACGCGCATGGTCGGCCTGACGCTCGAAGCGGTCGGTTGCGAGGCGGCAATCGGCGATCGCTGCGTCGTGCTGAACCGGCACGGCGAGCCGGTCGACACTGAAGTCGTCGGCTTCGCCGGAGAGAGCCTGTTTCTGATGCCGACCGGCCACACGCGCGGACTCGCGCCGAATGCGCGCGTGATCCCGTGCGGTGGTTCGGGCGAGATTCCAGTCGGGCCGGGTCTGCTCGGCCGCGTGATCGACGGGGCCTGCAATCCGCTGGACGGGCGCGGGCCATTGAAACTCGACGAACGCCAGCCGCTGGCCGGCACCTGGATCAACCCGCTGTCGCGGGCACCGATCCGCGAACCGCTCGACACCGGCGTGCGTTCGATCAACGCGCTGCTGACCGTCGGCCGCGGCCAGCGCATCGGCCTGTTCGCCGGCAGCGGCGTCGGCAAGAGCGTGCTGCTGGGCATGATGACGCGCTACACGAACGCCGACGTGATCGTCGTCGGTCTCGTCGGCGAACGCGGACGCGAAGTGAAGGAGTTCATCGATGAAAGCCTCGGCCTACAGGGGCTCGCACGCTCGGTGATCGTCGCGACGCCGGCCGACAATCCGCCGTTGATGCGCCTGCACGGGGCGACGATCGCGACGGCCGTCGCGGAATATTTCCGCGATCAGGGCAAGCACGTGCTGCTGCTGATGGACTCGCTGACGCGCTACGCCCAGGCACAACGCGAGATTGCGCTGACGATCGGCGAGCCGCCGGCGACGCGTGGTTATCCGCCCTCGGTGTTCGCGCGACTGCCGCAGCTCGTCGAGCGGGCCGGCATGGGCATCGACGGCCGGGGCTCGATCACCGCCTTCTACACGGTGCTGACCGAAGGCGATGACACCAACGATCCCGTCGCCGACAATGCCCGCGCGATCCTCGACGGACACATCGTGCTGTCCCGCCGGCTCGCCGAACGCGGGCAGTACCCGGCGATCGACATCGAGGCGTCGATCAGCCGTCTGATGAATGTCGTCACGCAGCCGGATCATTATCAACTTGCGCGCCAGTTCAAACATTACTACTCGCTGTACGAGCAGAATCAGGACCTGTTCAACGTCGGCGCCTACCAGGCCGGCACGAACCCGGAACTCGATCGGGCAGTGCAGTTGCGCGGGTTGCTGACCGCCTTCATGCGCCAGGATCCGATGCAACCGGTCGGCAGTCAGGCCGCGATGGAGCAGCTCGGCGCGATCTTCCGCGCGAGCGGCGGTGACGGAGGCGAGACCCGATGAAGAAATCCCAGCGTCTGCAGCGCATCGCGAATCTCTCGCACACGGCGGAGCAGGTCGCGGCACAGACCCTCGCGCGCTGCAGTGACGAGGTCGCGCGCTACGCAGCGCAGATCCGTGAGCTCGAGCATTATCGCGACGAATACCTGCGCCAGTTCGAGCGCGATCACCCCGGCGGTCTCGACGGCTACAGAGCGCAGAAACTGCGCGTCTTCGTCGGCCGCATCGATGAAGCGTTGATCCAGCTCGTCGAGCGTCACGCTCAGGCCGAACGTCGGCGCGAACACGAGCGCGCCGTGTGGGCCGACAGACGCCACCGCACCGACACCCTCACCGACGTCGCCACCCGCGCCCGTGGCGTCGAGGAAGTGAACGTCGAGAACGCCCTGCAGCGCGAAATCGACGATCGGTCGCGCGGGAGGAGCGGGATGTCAAAGTAGTCGTTGGCGGACGTTCGCCACCGAGACCTCGCCTTCGAGGTGTGATATCGAAACCGGTTTTGCCATCGAGAACACCGAGGAAAAGAGAGCAGGAGGCGAGATCGCACCGGCGGCACAGCCCCGCCATCATCTTCTCGGTGTCCTCGTCTTTTCTCGGCGTTCTCGGTGGTAAAACCGTGCATATCCGACGCCACTGCCATTGAACCCGGCACGAACGGCCAGCGCGACATTGCGTGATGTCCGCTGCACCCGCTTGCTTCATTCGCCCGGTTTGCCGATGGACGCCCACACGCCCTGCTTCAGTTGCGCATCGAAGTAGGCGATGGTCTTCGCGAGTCCTTCGCGCAGCGGCACGCGCGGGGCCCAGCCGATCTGGGCACCCGCCTGCGTGATGTCGGGACAGCGTTGGCGCGGGTCATCGCTCGGCAGCGGGCGCCGCACCAGTGTCGAGCGCGAGCCGGTCAGCTCGATCACGACGTCGGCGAGCTCGGCGATCGTGAACTCATGGGGATTACCGAGATTGATCGGGCCGCCGGTGGCCGATCCGGCGTTCATCAGGGCGATCAGGCCGTCGATCAGGTCGTCGACATAGCAGAACGAGCGCGTCTGTGCGCCGTCACCGTAGATCGTGATCGGCGCGTTGCGCAGCGCCTGCATGATGAAATTCGACACCACGCGGCCATCGTTCGGGTGCATCCGCGGACCGTAGGTGTTGAAGATGCGGGCGACTCTGATCGCCACGCCGTGCTGGCGGTGATAGTCGAAGAACAGCGTCTCGGCACAGCGCTTGCCCTCGTCGTAACAGGCGCGCAGGCCGATCGGATTGGTATGTCCCCAGTAGGTTTCGGTCTGCGGATGAACGGTCGGATCGCCATAGACCTCGCTGGTCGATGCCTGCAGGATGCGCGCGCGCACGCGTTTGGCGAGGCCGAGCATGTTGATCGCGCCGTGCACGCTGGTCTTGACGGTCTGTACCGGGTTGTACTGGTAGTGTACGGGTGACGCCGGGCATGCGAGGTTGTAGATCTCGTCGACCTCGACATACAGCGGAAACGTCACGTCGTGGCGGATCAGCTCGAAATAGGGGTTCGCGAGCAGGCCGGCGATGTTGTCCTTGCTGCCCGTATAAAAATTGTCGACACACAACACGTCGTGACCGGCGGCCACCAGCGCGTCGCAGAGATGGGAACCGAGGAAGCCCGCCCCGCCGGTGACCAGGACGCGGCGACGGGTGGTGACGCGGGTCTCTTCGACGGCCGGGGCGACCTGGTTCATCGGCATGCTTCAAGGCTGTGGCACATGGCTTGCAATTTAGCAGTCATGCCCCCTATACGGTATCTGTCTCATGCCTGACGTGTCAGTCACAAGCGCGCCGCCGAGCCCGCCAACGCCGCAGAAAATCGAGAAATCCGGCAGCGAGAAGCCGACCGGCGATGCGGCGTCGAAAACCGACGAACGGGAATTCGCCGACGTGCTCGAAGAAGCGGCGGAAACGGCACCGGCAGAAGCGGCAATGACGGACGCCGCGGCGGCAATGACTGCCGCACCGGCCACGGTGCCCGGCGTCCCGGCCAACGGCCTCGGCGACGTCGGCTTCGGCGGAGCGCCGGCAACGGGACGGCTGCCGGCCGGTGCGCAACCGCTGCGGCCCGAGGCGCGTGCGGCACTCGGCTCGGCGTTGCCCGAAGGGAGCGCCGCGCCGGACGCGTCCGCGATCGAGGCGCGCGCCGGCGACACGTCGGCGCAGACGGGCGACGCTGGCCAGCGCTTCGATGCGCGCACGATGCCGGGCAAGCCGTTCGAACCCGCGATCGAGAAATCCGTCGCGTCTGCGCGTAGCGAGGGTGTCGTCGACAGGGCGGCATCGACGCCGGATGTCACCGCGCCGACGACCGCCGATCTCACGGCCGAAGCGAGCCGGCGTGAACGGCCGGCAGTCCTCCGGCTCGATACTCACCTGCCGGTTCATTCACCGCGTTTCGCCGATGGCCTCAACCAGCAGGTGATCGTGCTCGCCCAGCACGGCATCCAGCAGGCGCAATTGTCGCTGACACCGCCGGATCTTGGTCCCATCGACGTGCGGATCACGTTCGCGCACGACGAAGCGTCGGTCCAGATCGCCGCCCCGAGCGGCATCGCTCGCGACGCGATCCAGGACGCGTTGCCGAGGCTGAAGGAAATGATGGAGCAGTCGGGCGTACGGTTGAACGATGCCAGTGTGTTCACCCAGTTGCCCCAGCGTGACGGGCCCGGCGCGCAGCAGCGTGCAGCGTGGTGGGAGCAGCAGATGAGCGGCGCCGCGCCCGAGGTGCTGGAAGAACAACCCGCGCCGATGCTGATGCGGCACCTTGGCCTCGTCGATGCGTATGCCTGAACGGGCGCGTCGGGTGACCGCCCCGCGGCGGATCATCGCGGCCGTCACGCCAGAACCGCGTCACCAACGTCGGGGCTGACTCGGCCGTCCCCGTCAAAGGCTTGGCGAAGGCGCCGGCCGGCGACGGCAAGTCCCGGAATCCAAAGGCTTCGGCTCCTTGGCATACGGCTTGCTCTTCACGTCTGCATTCAGCGTGGAGGTGCGTATGGCCGAGGCCAAGCAGGAACCTGCTGCCGGTGGCAGCAAGAAGAAGATGATCATCCTGATCGTCGTCGCGATGCTCGTCGTCGTCGGCGGTGCGGTCGGCGCGACGATGTTCATCATGGGCGGCAAGTCCGACAAGGTTGCCAGCGCGGACAAGGCGGACACCGCGAAAGGCGCAGACGACGGGAACGACGACAGCGCCGACGCCGCAGATGGCGACGACGAGTCGCTCGCCGAAGGTGAAGAGGGCGAGAACGGCAAGGCCGCCGCGCCGCTGTACGTGGCGCTCGACCCGGCCTTCGTCGTCAACTTCCAGGACAAGCAGCACCGCACCAAATTTCTCAAGGCCGAGATCAGCGTCGTCGCCAAATCGCCGACGGTGCAGGAAGCGATCACCGCGCACATGCCGGCCGTCCGCAACGGCGTCGTGATGTTGCTGAGTCGCCAGATCTACGAGGATCTGATGACGAGCGAAGGCAAGGAGAAGCTGCGCAGCGACGCGCTCGCCGAAGTCCAGACCGTCATGCAGAAGCAGGCCGGCAAGAAGGTCGGCACGGGGGTGAAGGATCTCTACTTCTCCACCCTCGTGATGCAGTAACGGCGCGCGGACTCCGATCATGGCCAACAACGATCTGCTGTCACAGGACGAAATCGACGCGCTGCTGTCGGGTGTCGACAGCGGCGACGTCGACACCGGCGCCGACGACGCACACGAGCCGGGCGGCACGCGTTCCTACGACTTCGCGACCCAGGACCGCATCGTCCGCGGTCGGATGCCGACGCTCGAGATGATCAACGAGCGCTTCGCACGCAACCTGCGCATCCGCCTCTTCAACATGCTGCGTCGCTCGCCGGTGATCTCCGTCGAAGGTGTCCAGATGCTGAAATTCGGCGAGTACGTGCATACGCTGCTGATGCCGTCGAATCTCAACGTCATCAAGATCAAGCCGCTGCGCGGATCGGCGCTGATCGTCTGCAACCCGAAGCTCGTGTTCTCGCTGGTCGACTGCTTCTTCGGCGGCGACGGGCGCTTCCATACGAAAATCGAAGGCCGCGATTTCACCGGCACCGAGATGCGTATCGTGCGCAAGCTCGTCGACATGTGCTTCGAGGCGATGCACGAGGCGTGGGAGCCCTTGATGCCGGTGCAGTTCGAATACCAGGGCGCGGAGATCAATCCGCATTTCGCCAACATCGTGACGCCGAGCGAAGTCGTGGTGGTGTCGACCTTCCACATCGATCTCGAGGGCGGTGCCGGCTATCTGCACGTGACCATGCCCTACGCGATGATCGAGCCGATCCGCGACATGCTCGATGCCGGCATCCAGAGCGATGTCGCCGAAAAGGATCATCGCTGGGCGCAGTTGCTGCAGGAAGAGGTCAAGCTCGCGCCGGTCGAAATCAGCACGACACTCGGCACGGCCGAGATCACCGTGCGTGACGTGCTCGCGTGGAAGCCCGGCGACATCGTCCCGCTCGATCTGCCGGATCCGCTGACCGCCTGCGTCGACGACGTGCCGATCTTCCGCGCGCGCTATGGCGTGTCGCGTGGCAACTATGCATTGAAAATCGTCGAGATCCTGCGCCATTCCGAGCTGGCGCCGCGCCAGTTCGACATCGGGAGACAGCACGCATGACCGAATTCGACAATGGCGCCGCCGGCGCCGACGACGACTGGGCGGCCGCCCTCGCGGAGCAGCGATCGGCCGAGGCCGGTGATGCGATCGCAAAGGCGCCCCTCGAATCCTTCACTCCCGGCGGTGACGCCAGCGGTCGCGCGGCGGCCGATCTCGAACAGATTCTCGACATCCCGATCACGTTGTCGGTGGAAATCGGCAAGTCGCGGCTGTCGATCAGAAATCTGCTGCAGTTGAACCAGGGCTCGGTGGTCGAACTCGATCGCATGGCGGGCGAGCCGCTCGACGTCATGATCAACGGCACGCTGGTCGCGCACGGGGAAGTGGTCGTGATCAACGAAAAATTCGGGATCAGGCTCACCGACGTCGTCAGTGCGCAGGAACGCGTCAAGAAGCTGCGCTGATCAGACCCACATGCGTCTTCGCTTTCCCGTCAACGTGACCGTCATGAGCGGCATTGCGTCGCTCCCGACCGCGGTCCTCGCCACGGCCCCGGCGGCCACGCCGGCCGCGCAGGTCGGCCTGTCGCAGTTCGCGCAGGTGTTCGGCGCGCTCGTGCTGGTCCTCGTCCTGATCGTCGGGCTCGCGCTGAGCGCACAGCGCCTGCGCCTCGGCCGGGGGACGAACGGCCGCCATCTGCGGATCGTCGACGCCCTCGCGCTCGGCACGCGCGAACGTCTGCTGCTCGTCGATGTTGCCGGAGAACGCGTGCTGCTCGGAGTCGCCGGCGGCCGCATCGAACGTCTGCATGTTCTGCCGCCCGGGGCGGCGAGCGCCGAACCCGCAGCGGCCGAGACGCCGGCACCGACGCCCGGTTTCCCGGGCATCCTCGCCGCCGTACTCGGCACTCGCAAGAACGGCCGATGACAGCGCGCAAGCTCGCCGTCATTTCGCTCGGCTGCTGCGTCAGCCTGCCAGCCGTCGCCCAGCAGGGCTTGACCGCGCTGTCGGTGACGACCGGCGCGGACGGCACGCAGACCTATACGCTGACGCTGCAGGTGCTGATCCTGATGACGGCGTTGACGTTGCTGCCGTCGATCCTGCTCGCGATGACGTCCTTCACGCGCATCATCATCGTGCTCGCCATCCTGCGCCAGGCGCTCGGCACCGCGCAGACGCCGTCGAGTCAGGTGCTGATCGCACTCGCGCTGTTCATGACGGCCTTCATCATGGCGCCCGTCATCGAACGCGTGCACGAGGACGCCGTCGCGCCCTACCTGGAGGAGCGCATCGGCTTCGACGAGGCGCTGCGCCAGGCGCAGGGACCGCTGCGCGAGTTCATGCTGGCGCAGACGCGTGAATCCGATCTGAAACTCTTTGCCGACCTGTCCGACGCCGGCGAGATCGCCGAGCCTGCGGCGACCCCGTTCACGATCCTCGTGCCGGCTTTCGTCACCAGCGAACTGAAGACCGGCTTCCAGATCGGCTTCCTGATCTTCCTGCCGTTCCTCATCATCGATCTCGTCGTCGCGAGCGTGCTGATGTCGATGGGCATGATGATGCTTTCGCCCTTGATCATCTCGCTGCCGTTCAAGCTGATGCTGTTCGTGCTGGTCGACGGCTGGGCGCTGATCGTCGGCAGCCTGGCCTCGAGTTTCTACGCCTGACGCCGCGGAGCAATCCCATGATGACCCCGGAACTCATCGTCACTCTCGGCAAGCATGCGCTCGAAGTGACGCTCGTGATGATGAGCCTGCTGCTGCTGCCGGCGCTCGCCGTCGGTCTGCTCGTGAGCATCGTGCAGGCGGCAACGCAGATCAACGAGATGACACTGAGCTTCATCCCCAAGCTGCTGATTACCGCGACGATGCTGATCGTCGGCGGGCCGTTTCTGCTGCGCGTCCTGACGGACTACACCGTCGAACTCTTCCGCCAGATCCCGGCGCTGGCGCACTGAGCCGGGCGGAACGTCGCGATGCTCGAGCTCACCGACCGTGAACTCCTCGGTTGGCTGGCCGCCTGGCTGTGGCCATTCCTGCGCATCGGTGCCTTCGTGCTGACGGTGCCGGCGATTGGCACGCGCGCAGTGCCGGCGCGCGTGCGGATCGTATTCGCGCTGGGCCTGACCGTCGTGCTCGCGCCGCTGGTCGGTCCGGGTCCGTTGCCGGCGGCCGAGCTGTTCAGTGCCCGGGGACTGTTGATCGGCGCACAGCAGGTACTCATCGGCATGGGGCTCGGTCTCGTGCTGCGCCTGGTGTTTCTCGTGCTCGAATTCGCCGGACAGATCATCGCCCAGCAGATGGGCCTCGGCTTCGCAGCGATGGT
>JADZCB010000264.1 GCA_020851775.1 Gammaproteobacteria bacterium | reverse complement strand
GTCAATGCGGCTCGCGGCGGTATCGTCGATGAGGCGGCGTGGTCGCGGGCCGTCGCGGACGGCCGGCTGCAAGCTGCCGTCGACTGCTGGGCGAACGAACCGGACGTCGCACCGGATCTGCTCGACGCCGCCTTCGTCGCCAGCCCGCACGTCGCCGGGCACAGCGTCGATGCCCGGCGCCGCGCGACGCTGCAGTTGCGCGACGCACTCGTCGCCTGGCTCGGGCGCGACGGCGTCGCCGCCGCGGCGTGGACGCCGGCAACGGACGTCATCCCGCCGGTGCGCACGCTCGGGAGCGCCGACGTCATCGCCGAAGCGGTCTTCGCTTGTTGCGATCCGCGCGGATGGACGCTTCACATGCGTGAAGCACTCAATGTACAGGCCACCGCGACGGGCCGCCGCGCGAGCTTCGATCGCCTGCGCACCGCGTGCGGCCGGCGCCGCGAGTTCGGTGTGGTCCCCGTTGCGCTCGCCGCACCCGCCCCGGATACTGCACGCGTGCTCGCCACCCTCGGATTCACGCTCGACGCCGCCCGATGACCCACGTGCCGCCGCCCGCCACCCCAGACGAGCCCGTGTTCGGGACACCACTGTCGACGTGCGCGACGCGTCTGATGCTGCTCGGCGCCGGCGAACTCGGCAAGGAAGTCGCGATAGAAGCGCAGCGGCTCGGGGTCGAGGTGATTGCCGTCGATCGCTACGCCGACGCGCCGGCGATGCAGGTCGCCCACCGTCATCACGTGCTGGACATGTTCGACGGTGACGCGCTCGAGAGCGTGATCCGGCGCGAGCGCCCGCATTACATCCTGCCCGAGGTCGAAGCGATTGCGACGCAGCGCCTCGTCGAACTCGAGGCCCAGGGCTGGCGCATTGCGCCGAGTGCGCGCGCCGCGCGGTTGACGATGGATCGCGAAGGGATCCGCCGTCTCGCCGCCGAGGAGCTCGGTCTCGCGACCTCACGCTACGAGTTCGCCGGAACCGACGCGGAATGCCTGGCCGCAATCGCCCGTATCGGCACGCCCTGCGTCGTGAAGCCCGTGATGAGTTCGTCGGGAAAGGGCCAGCTCGTCGTCCGCAACGACGCCGACGCGGCGATCGCCTGGCAGACCGCCGTCGGTGGCGCGCGCGCCGCCGTGCCGCGCGTGATCGTCGAGGCGCTCGTCGAATTCGACTACGAAATCACGCTGCTGACCGTGCGCCACGTCGGCGGAACCGCGTTCTGCGCGCCGATCGGTCACCTGCAGATCGACGGCGACTATCGGGAATCCTGGCAGCCGCAGGCGATGTCGCCGCGCGCTCGCGAACGGGCCGAGGCGATGGCGGAGCAGGTCACGCGCGCGCTGGGCGGACGCGGCATTTTCGGCGTCGAGTTTTTCGTGCGCGGCGACGAGGTCATCTTCAGCGAAGTGTCGCCGCGACCGCATGACACGGGCATGGTCACGCTGATCGGGCAGGATCTGTCCGAGTTCGCGCTGCATGTACGCGCCGTGCTGGGCCTGCCGGTGCCGGCGATCCTGCGCGATGCGCCGGCGGCGTCGGTCGCCATCCTCGGCAGCGGTCACGGCCGCCGCATCCGCTATCACGGGGTGCCGGCCGCGCTCGCCGAGCCGGGGACCGCGCTGCGGCTGTTCGGCAAGCCGGAAATCCAGGGCAAGCGCCGGCTGGCCGTGGCGCTCGCCCGTGACACCGACGTCGAACTCGCACGCGCCAAGGCGCGCCGGGTCGCTGCGGCAATCACGATCGACGTCGAGGCACAGGAAGGCGCGCCCGACACTTTCCCCGGGCCCGGCCACGAGGGCACGAGCAGGAGCCGAACATGAGAATGATGCACACGATGTTGCGCGTCACCGATCTCGATCGCGCGCTGGCGTTCTATTGCGACGTGATGGACATGAAACTGATCCGGCGCAAGGACTACCCGGAAGGGCGGTTCACGCTGGCCTTCGTCGGTTATGGTGACGAGCGCGACGCGACGGTGCTCGAACTGACTCACAACTGGGACACCAAGGCGTACGAGATGGGTGGGGCCTACGGCCACATCGCGATCGGCGTCGACGACGTCTATGCGACCTGCGAACGGGTCCGCGCGCGCGGCGGCAAGATCGTGCGCGAAGCGGGGCCGATGAAAGGCGGTCGCACGGTCCTTGCTTTCGTCGAAGATCCGGACGGCTACAAGGTCGAACTGTTGCAGGACGAGCCGACGCCGGGCTGAGGGCGCGTTGCCGCGGCGCGCGGCCTTTGTGCTAGAGTACGCGCCGGTTTTCCGGCGCCTCCGTCCACCGGGGTCGCCTTTTTCAGCGGTCGTCTCCGACCACCAGCCACATCATTTCAGCCGCCGGGAGAGGTTCGTCGAATGAAACGCTTTGCTCTGGTCTGCGCCGCCGCGCTGTTGTTCGGGTTCGTCGGCCTCGCCGGGGCCGCCGTGGATGCGCAGACCGTCGTGCAGGAGACGACAACGGCGGTCATCGATCGCGTGAAGGCCGAGAAGGACACACTGCGCGGCGATCCGGCCAAGATGTACAGCCTCGTGTCGGACACGATTTTCCCGCACTTCGATTTCAGCATCATGTCGCAGTGGGTCCTCGGCGAGCACTGGAAAATCGCCGACACCGCCCAGCGGCAGGAGTTCGTCGAACAGTTCCGTCGCCTGCTGGTACGGACCTATGCCACGGCACTCCTCGAATATTCCGATCAGACCATCGCCTATCCCGCCAACGAGGCGTCGCACAACCCGAAGACCGCGACGGTCAAGCAGGACATCAAGCAGCCGGGCGGTACCATCCTGCCGGTCGTCTACCGCCTGCACAACAAGAGCGGCGACTGGAAGGTGTTCGATGTCGCGGTCGACGGCGTGAGCCTCGTGAAGACCTACAAGTCTTCGTTCGCGCAGGTGATCGCCGAAGGCGGGATCGCGAAGCTCATCGCGAATCTGAAAGACAAGAACAAAGACCTCGGCCTGTGACGCCACGTCATTGCACGTGCGATGGACGACCGGCGCGATGACGACGCGATGATGACTCCGGAACGGATCAAGGCGATGATCGAACACGGCATCGCCGGCGCCGAGGCCGTCGTCGACGGTGACGACGGCGTGCATTTCGCGGCGAGCATCGTCTACGACGGTTTCGAGGGCCTGAACGCGGTCAAGCGGCATCAACTGGTGTACAAGGCGCTCGGCGAGCATATGGGGCAGGCGATTCACGCCCTGTCCCTTCAAACCTATACCCGCGAAGAATGGCAGCGTCAGCAGCCCCGGGCTGCCCGCTGAGCCTCGTTCACACGACGGATCTCACCCGATGGATAAACTGATCATCCAGGGCGGCACCCGCCTGCAGGGTGAAATCCGTATCTCCGGCGCGAAAAACGCCGCGCTGCCGATACTCGCCGCGACATTGCTCGCGAGCGAACCGGTGACGGTCTGCAACGTGCCGCACCTGCATGACATCACGACGACGATGGAGCTTCTGGGCCGCATGGGCCTCGAGCTGACGATCGACGAAAAAATGAACGTGCATGTCGACGCGAGCACGATCCGCGATTTCTTCGCGCCTTACGAACTGGTGCGCACGATGCGCGCGTCGATTCTGGTCCTCGGACCGTTGCTGACGCGATTCGGGCGTGCCGATGTGTCGTTGCCGGGCGGATGTGCGATCGGTTCGCGCCCGGTGAACCTGCATCTCGAAGGCCTCGCCGCGATGGGGGCCGAATTGACGGTCGACGGCGGTTACATCCGCGCGAGCGCGAAGCGCCTGAAGGGCGTCGATCTGTGGCTGGACCTCGTGACCGTCACCGGCACCGAGAACCTGATGATGGCGGCGTCGATGGCGAAGGGCGTGACGACGATCCGCAATGCGGCGCGTGAGCCCGAAGTCGTCGATCTCGCGAACTGCCTGGTCAGCATGGGCGCGAAAATCGAAGGCGCCGGTACGGACACCATCCGCATCGAAGGCGTTGACGAGCTGTCCGGCACACATTACGAAATCCTGCCCGACCGCATCGAAACCGGCACCTACCTGGTCGCCGCGGCGATGACCGGCGGCCACGTCAAGCTCAAGAACACGCGCCCCGATCTGCTCGAGGCGGTGCTCGCCAAGCTGCACGAATCGGGTGCCGAGCTGCACACGGGGAAGAGCTGGATCGAGTTGCGCATGGACGGGCGCCGGCCGCGCGCGGTGAGTCTGCATACCTCGCCGTATCCCGGTTTCCCGACCGACATGCAGGCACAGTTCACCGCCCTGAACGCGATGGCCGAAGGCACCGGGGTGATCACCGAGTCAGTGTTCGAGAACCGGCTCATGCATGTGCTCGAGCTGCAGCGCATGGGCGCGGACATCAAGATCGAGGGCAATACCACGATCACGACCGGGGTGTCGAAACTGAAGAGCGCACCGCTGATGGCGACCGATCTCCGTGCGTCGGCGAGCCTCGTGCTGGCGGGCCTCGTCGCCGAAGGATCGACCGAAGTCGACCGGATCTATCATATCGACCGGGGCTACGAGACCATCGAAGAGAAGCTGTCGAATCTCGGGGCTCAGATCCGGCGCGTGCCGGCCTGATCCGCCGCCGGGTCATAGCGTCCCGGCGTCCCACGGACCACCGCAGATGAACCCAGCGTCAGACAGCGAAGCGATCGTCATCGCCGTTTCCAAGGGCCGCATCTTCAAGGATGCGATGCCGTTGCTCGCGCGCGTCGGCGTACGGCCGACGGACGATCCCGAGGTATCGCGCAAGCTGATTCTCGATACCACCGATCCCGGCGTCAAACTCGTGGTCGTCCGCGCCAGCGATGTGCCGACCTACGTCGAATACGGGGCGGCGGACGTCGGCATCGCGGGCAAGGACGTGCTGCTCGAATACGACGGCGATGGCTACTACGAACCGCTCGATCTCGGCATCGCACGCTGCCGGTTGATGGTCGCCGGCCCCGCTGCCGATTGCATGCCGCCGAACCGCCTGCGCGTCGCGACGAAGTATGCCGGTATCACGCGGCGCTGGTTCGCCGAGAAGGGCGTGCAGGTCGAAGTGATCAAGCTCTACGGGTCGATGGAACTCGCGCCGCTGGTCGGGCTCGCCGATCGCATCGTCGATCTCGTCGACACCGGCAACACGCTGAAAGCCAATGGTCTGCGGCCGCTCGAGCATATCTGCGATGTCAGCTCGCGACTGATCGTCAACAAGGCCGCCCTGAAGACCAAGCATCTGCGCATCACCGCGCTCGTGCGGCAGCTTGCCGCGAGCGTCGGGGCGAGTTCGCCGTGGGGCGGCGCGTGAGCGTGCCGATCGCCCGGCTGTCGAGCGCTGCGCCCGATTTCACGACGCGGCTCGATGCGCTGCTCGCCTACGACGAGGAAGCGTCGGCGGCGGTGCAGGACACCGTCCGCGACATCATCCGCGACGTGCGCCGCGACGGCGACGCGGCGTTGCTGCGCTATACGAACCGCTTCGATCGCCGGCAGGTCGTGGATGCGGCCGAACTCGAAATCCGGGATTTTGCACGCCACGTCGCGGCGATCGAGCCGACGCTGTGCCGGACGCTGGAGGAAGCTGCCGCGCGGATCCGCGACTACCACGTGCGGCAGCGTCAGTCGTCCTGGGAATACGTCGATGCGGACGGCAACACGCTCGGCCAGCAGGTGACGGCGCTCGATCGCGCCGGGCTGTATGTGCCGGGTGGCAAGGCCACCTATCCGTCGTCGGTACTGATGAACGCGATCCCGGCAAAGGTGGCTGGCGTCGGTGAAGTCGTGATGGTGGTGCCGGCACCGGACGGCCACGTCGAGTCCGTCGTGCTTGCCGCCGCGCACATCGCCGGGGTCGACCGCGTGTTCACGATCGGCGGGGCGCAGGCCGTCGCCGCCCTTGCCTACGGTACCGCGACCGTGCCTGCCGTCGACAAGATCGTCGGGCCCGGCAATCTCTACGTCGCCACCGCGAAGTCGATGGTGTTCGGCAAGGTCGGCATCGACATGATCGCCGGGCCGTCCGAGATCCTGGTGATTTGCGACGGCCGGACCGACCCGGACTGGATCGCGATGGATCTGTTCTCACAGGCCGAGCACGACGAACAGGCGCAGTCGATTCTGCTGGCACCCGATCGCGAATTTCTCGAGCGCGTCGCGGCGAGCATCGCGCGTCTGCTGCCGCAGATGCCGCGCGCAGCGACGATCGCCACGGCGCTCGCCGCGCGCGGCGCGCTGATCGAAGTGCGCGATCTCGACGAGGCCGCCGTGATCGCCAATCGCATCGCGCCCGAGCACCTCGAACTGTCGGTCGCCGATCCGCGCGCACTGCTGGCGAAGATCCGGCATGCCGGCGCGATCTTTCTCGGCCGCTACGCCGCCGAGCCGCTCGGAGATTATTGCGCGGGCCCGAACCATGTGCTGCCAACCGCAGGGACCGCGCGCTTCTCGTCGCCGCTCGGCGTGTACGATTTTCAGAAGCGCTCGTCGATCATCGACGTCGGCGCACACGGTGCACAGACGCTCGGTCGCGTCGCGTCAACGCTGGCACGCGCGGAAGGTCTGACTGCGCACGCGCGCTCGGCCGAGATGCGGCTCGATGCGAGCATCGATCGTCCGGCCTGAAAGGCACACGCCCGACTGCGTCGGAGGCGACCGGGAGCGGCGCCACACCGCACAAAGTTCGGTATACTCGCGCGTCATGTCGGCGACCCCTCACGTACGGTGTGCGGTCGCCAGAACACGCGCCACGGCAGCCGTGTTCCGCATCGGGGGCGTCTCGTCCGGACGGCCTCGCCCGACCGCCTTTCGGCCGGTCGGCGTCCAGTAACAGGAGATTGAGTCAATCATGAGCGACGACGCCGTCGATACCCGCAGACGCCGCTTCCTGACCGGCACGACCGTAGTCATTGGGGGCATCGGCACCGCCTTCGCAGCGGTGCCTTTCGTGTCTTCCTTTCAGCCCAGCGCCAGAGCCAAGGCCATCGGCGCGCCGGTCGAAGTGGACGTCAGCAAGCTCGAGCCCGGCCAGCGCATCATCCAGAAGTGGCGCGGCAAGCCGGTGTGGGTCGTACGGCGCACGCCGGAGATGATCGAGGACCTGAAGAATCTGGACGCCGCCGCGTTGCGCGACCCGGAATCGCAAGAGCCACAGCAGCCCGAGTACGCGAAGAACGCATGGCGCTCGGACAACCCGGAATATCTCGTCCTCGTCGGAATCTGCACCCACCTCGGCTGCTCACCGACGTTCGTGCCCGAACTCAACGCCCCGGGCGTCAAGCAACCCTGGAAAGGTGGTTTCTTCTGCCCCTGTCACGGCTCCCAGTTCGACCTCGCAGGCCGCGTTTACGCCGGCGTGCCCGCACCGACGAACATGGAGGTACCGCCGTACCGCTTTGCCACCGACACGAAGATCGTCGTCGGTGAGGACAAGGGAGCCACCTGATGAATGCGATCACGCGTCAACTCACCGGTCTGCGCGACTGGGTCGACGACCGTTTCCCGCTGATGTCCCTGTGGAACGACCACATGGGCAAGTACTACGCGCCGAAGAATTTCAATTTCTGGTACTACTTCGGTGTCTTTTCGCTGGTCGCCCTGGTCATCCAGATCCTCACCGGCATCTGGCTGGTGATGAACTACAAGCCGGATGCGGAACTCGCCTTCGCTTCCGTCGAGTACATCATGCGCGACGTGTCGTGGGGCTGGCTCATCCGATACATGCATTCGACGGGGGCCTCGGCCTTCTTCATCGTCGTCTATCTGCACATGTTCCGCGGCATGATGTACGGCTCGTACAAGCAGCCGCGCGAGCTGATCTGGATCCTCGGCATGCTGCTCTATCTGTGCCTGATGGCGGAGGCCTTCATGGGCTATCTGCTGCCCTGGGGTCAGATGTCCTACTGGGGCGCGCAGGTGATTATCTCGCTGTTCGGTGCCATACCGGTCATCGGCGGCACGCTGACGGAATGGATACGTGGGGACTACGTCGTCTCCGACATCACCCTGAACCGTTTCTTTTCGCTACATGTCATCGCGCTGCCGTTCGCAATCGCGGGCCTCGTCCTGCTGCACATCATCGCGCTGCATGAAGTCGGTTCGAACAATCCCGACGGCGTGGAGATCAAAAAGAAGAAGGACGCGAACGGCGTACCGCTCGACGGCATCCCGTTCCACCCGTACTACTCGGTGAAGGACTTCGCCGGGATCGTCGTTTTCCTGATGCTGTTCTCGGCGGTGATGTTCTTCGCGCCGGAAATGGGCGGCTACTTCCTAGAGTACAACAACTTCATCCCGGCGAACCCGATGCAGACACCGCTGCACATCGCCCCGGTGTGGTATTTCACGCCGTACTACTCGATCCTCCGCGCTAACACGGTCAACTTCTTCTGGATCGACGCGAAACTGTGGGGCGTGATTTTCATGGGGCTCGGCGTGATGGCGTTCTTCTTCCTGCCATGGCTCGATCGCAGCCCGGTGAAGTCGATCCGCTACCGCGGCGGGTTGTACAAGACGATGCTCGCCATTTTCGTCGTGGCTTTTCTGATCCTCGGTTATCTCGGTGTCAAGCCGGTCAGCGAGGGTCGTACGCTGGTCGCGCAGATCTGTACGGTGATCTACTTCCTGTTCTTCCTGCTGATGCCGATCTACACGAAACTCGACAAGACCAAGCCCGTACCTGACAGGGTGACGATGTGATGCGCACGCTCTTCATCGCAATACTGATGTGCTGTGTGTCCGCGGCGGTGTCCGCCACGGAAGACGGCGGTCCGCAGATGCTCCGCGCCAACGTGGATCTCGGCAATCGGGAGTCGCTGCAACGCGGTGCCCGGCTGTTCGTGAACTACTGCGTGAGCTGCCATTCAGCGAACTTCATGCGCTATAACCGGGTCGCGGCCGATCTCGGCATCCCAGAAGACGTCGTGAAGGCGAACATGATGTTCACCACCGACAAGATCGGCGAGCCGATGCGCATCGCGATGAAGCCGGCCGACGCGGAGAACTGGTTCGGCGTCGTGCCGCCGGATCTGTCGGTCGTCGCACGCTCCCGCGGCCCCGACTGGCTGTTCAGCTTCCTGAACGGGTTCTATGCCGATCCGGCCAAGCCGACCGGCGTCAACAATGTCTATTTCCCGAACACGGCGATGCCGCACGTGCTATGGGAGATGCAGGGCATGAACCGCGCGGTGTTCGAGACGGAGACGCACAACGGGACCGAAGTCGCGATGTTCCGGCATTTCGAACAGGACCGTCCGGGTACGCTCGACGAGGCGTCGTACATGACGGCAACACGCGATCTGGTCAATTTCCTGACCTATGTCGGCGAGCCGGCCAAGCTTGTGCGTTATGCCCTCGGCGTAAAAGTCCTCGTTTTCCTGTTCATCCTGTGGATCGTCGCCTACGCGCTGAAGCGCGAGTATTGGAAAGACGTACATTGACATGTCGTCTCTCGTGAACCGTCGGTCGGTCATGACGCTGTATGCGGACGCGGCCGACCCGATAGGTCACGCGGTGCGCATCGTCCTCGCCGAAAAAGATGTCAACGTGGAGATCGCCTTCGTCAACGACGAGACGAAGCCGGACGATCTCCACGATTACAATCCCTATCACACGGTTCTTACGCTGATCGATCGTGAGCTGGTGCTCTACGACGCTCAGATCATGCTCGAGTATCTCGACGAGCGTTATCCGCACCCGCCGCTGATGCCCGTCGACCCGGTGCTGCGCGCGAACAACCGGCAGATCCGTTACCGCATCACGCGCGACCTGCTCGTACAGGCCGAGCGCATCACGCGCAACGACGCCGATGCGGACGACGCACGACGCGCGATCGCAGACAACCTGCACGCGATTGCGCCGGCACTGGACCATCAGACCTATTTTCTGTCTGACGACTACTCGCTGGTGGATTGCTGCCTCGTGCCGTTGCTGTGGCGCTTGCCGATCTACGGCATCAAGGTGTCGGCACAGGCGAAATCCCTGCTCCGCTATGCGGACAAAGTGTTCGCGCGCGCTGCATTCCGTGCCAGCCTGTCCGCCGCCGAGCGCGCGATGCGAAGCTGACGCGCCCATCCGGTCCGCACCGGCCATCGAGACCGCAGCCGCAGACATGACACCGAGCAAACCCTATCTGATCCGCGCACTGTACGACTGGATCGTCGACAACGGCTGCACGCCTCACCTCCTGGTCGAGACCAAGGACAGCCGCGTTCGCGTGCCGACGCAATACGTGAAGGATGATTCGATCGTGCTCAACATCGCGCCTGGGGCGGTGCGCGATCTCGTACTCGGCAATGACACGATTTCGTTCAACGCCCGCTTCGGCGGGGTCGCACATGAAGTGAATTTCCCGGTCGGTTCGGCGCGGATGATCTATGCGCGTGAGAACGGTCAGGGCATGTCGCTGCCGGAGGAACAGGGTGGCGAGGCGCCGGATCCCGGCAAGGGGCCGACCCCATCGCCGACGCCCACCGGTGGCGGGCGGCCGAAGCTGCGCCGGGTGAAGTGACCGCGCCGGCGGTGGGCGATGCCGTTCAGCTCGCCGGAGGCTCGAACAGCTTGACGACTTTCTGTACGCCCGAGACGCCGGCGACCACTTCGGCGACCGCGTCGCCGGTCGCCGCATCAAGCAGGCCCATCAGATAGACGACGCCGTTTTCGGTGACGACTTTCACGTCCGTCGACTTCAGATCCTTGATGGTGAAGAGCTTGGTCTTCACCTTCGTCGTCAGCAGCGCGTCATTCGAACGATTCGCGAGCGGCAGCGGGCTCGCGATTTCGATTTCGTTGTAGACGTGACGCACTTTCGCGATCCGCGATACGTATTCCACCGCACGCTTGCGCAAGTCGTCGGTCGGCGCCTGCCCGGTCAGAAGCACGATCTGGTTGTAGCTCGTCGCATGCAGATTCGACTGCTGCGCCAGCCCGGCGTCGGCGCCGAAGAAATCGGCAGCCTTGGTCTCGATCACCTGATCTTCGATGACCGTGCCGGTCGTACGCTGGTCGCTGGTGACGACCGCCGTCGTCGCGGCGCCTCCTGCAACGAGGGGCGCGCAACCTTGCAATGCCGCGCTCGAAGCCAGCACTGCGATGAACAGCAGGGACGAACTCTTCATCGTGACGTTCCTCGCTCGAGATGATCCAGGAGATGCCCGTCGATCAGATCGCACAGGCAATGGGTGATTGTCAGGTGGACTTCCTGAATGCGCGCTGTCTCCACGCTCGGCACTCTGATTTCGATGTCGCCCGGCGCGAGCATCGCCGCCGCGGGGCCGCCGTCGCGACCGCTGACGAGCAGGATCGGCATCGCGCGCTCGTGCGCGGCTGCGATGGCGCGCACGATGTTCGGTGAACGTCCGCTCGTCGAATAGGCGAGGAGCACGTCGCCGGCCTTGCCGAGTGCGCGCACCTGCTTGGCAAAGATGTCCGCGAACTCGTAATCGTTGCCGATGGAGGTCAGTGTCGAGGTGTCGGTGGTCAGCGCGATCGCCGGCAGACCGGGGCGCTCGCGTTCGAAGCGGTTCAGCATTTCGGACGAGAAGTGCTGGGCGTCGGCCGCCGATCCTCCGTTGCCACAGCACAGGACCTTGTTGCCGGTGCCCAGCGCGTCGATCACGAGCCAGGCCGCGCGTTCGATGCTGGCCGGCAACTCGCGCGCACAGCGCGCCCGCAGTTCGACGCCTGTCTCAAAAATGCGAACGATGCGATCGATGGCTGGGTTCATGGAGACGATTGTGCGAGGCGTGCCGGTGCGCGGTCGAATTATGCAGAAAACGCGTTCTTTATCCAGTCGAAGCGTAGCGCCGCATCCGTGCCCTCGAGGCCGAGCGCGTCGAATCTGCAGGGCAGGGAGGCGAGTTCGGGTCGCGCCTGGAGGAAAGCTGCAGCCGTGCGCACGATGCGCCGCTGTTTCGGCACGGTGATCGTCTCGAGCGGCGCAACCAGCGCACCGGAAGCGCGATATCGCACTTCGACGAACACCAGTGTCTCGCGCTCGCGCATGATCAAATCGATTTCTCCGATCCGCAGCCTGAAGTTGCGCGCGACCGTGTCGAGACCCTGGCGCTGCAGGTAACGTTCCGCTGCCGCTTCGTAGTCGCGGCCGCGCGCGACGGTACTCGTGCGATCACGCGTCACGGTGAAGGATTCAGCAGTTGCGGACTGCCGCCCGCGAACCGTGCCCATGTAAGCTGTCGTCTGACCAGTGAACCGCCGTCGACGTAGATCTGGCCCGTTGCACCGGCGACCCGCATGCCGGGCTGTGCACGCATCTGGGCGAGATAGGGAATGATGCGGCAGGCATCGACGCCGAAGGCGAAGAAGCGCAGGCCGCCGATGCCGCCGCGCCAATGACTGTCGTAGACGTTCTTCAAAGTGCGCTCACCGGTGCCGAGCAGCCACGGTGCGTCGCCGAACATCACCCCGTTCAGATCCTGATCCGCCGCCGGGTTGCGCGTGCCGCTGAAGACGTGTGAGGTCGCATAGATCGGTAGATTCGCCGCCCCGAGGAACCGGAATTGCGGGAGGATCTGTCGCGCCTCGACCGGCGGCGCGCTCAACAGAATGCCGTCGACGTCGTCGCGCCGGCGGGCCTCCGACACGATCGCGCGTTTCAGCAGCCGGCGCAGCGCAGCGGCGCGGGCTTCGCTCTGCGCGAGCCCGAAGGTCTGACGTACGGCAGCGGCATAGGATTGGACGCTGCTCGTGAAACGCACACTGTCGACGAGCGTACCGCCCAGTGCCTGCCACCGCGCGGCGAACATGGACAGCACACGCTCGCCGAAGTCGTTCGCCGGCACCATCGCGATCATGCGTCGACGACCATCGCGCCACGCGCGCTCGGCAGCGTCGATCGCCTCGTCTTCCGGCCGCAGCCCGAACTGGAACAGCCGTGTCGCAGTTGCCGGTGGCGTCGTCGCGGTGTTCAGCGCGAGCATCGGGACGGGCGGTTCACCGGCCGCTAGCACGGCATCGAGTGCGCCTTTCTCGAGCGGCCCCACGATGAAGTTTGCACCATCGGCGAGCGCCGTCTGCAGTGTCGCAACTGCGTTCGCCGCATTGACGTCGTAGACGGTGACGTCGGGCAGAGGCTGCATGACACCGGTGAAGCGCATCGCGATGAAACCGTCGCGCACCGCCTGACCGACGTTCGCGAGCGGCCCCTGCAGCGGCAGCAGCAGCGCGATCTTCGTCGGTGGCGCGAGCGCCTCTTCGCTCTGCTCGAGCAATTCGGCAATCAGCAGCGTCTGTGCCGGGTGCTCGGGATATTGCGTCTGCCAGGCGGCGACGGCATCGGCGAAGCGGATGGGATCGAAACCATTCGCGGCATGCAGTTCGGCCAGCGCTGCCCAGCCGGCGGCATGTGGCGCTTGTGGCGGCAGTGCCTTCCCGGCGTTCTGAATGCCGGCTGCCTGCAGCGCGTCCCAGATCGCATGCGTCAATTCACCGCGTCTTGCAGCCGGCATCGGCAGATCTTCGGCCGCCACGAGATTCGTCACCGCCGGCAGCGCGTCGCCCTGCGCGAGCTGAGCGCGGCCGAGTGTGCGCAGATAGAGTCCACGCTGATAGGGACCGAACGAAGCTTGTGTCAGTGCGGCGAGCCGCGAGGCCGCGTCAGCCGCATCACCGGCCGCGAGCGCGCCGCTGGCAAGCGCCAACGCGCGCAATGCTTCGTGTGCCGGGTCGGTGAGCGGCGTCTCCGGCACGAGTCCGTTCGCGTCCTGATTCAGATCGTGCCTGATCAGTGCCGACTGCAGCCGCAGCTCGGTGGCGGCGGGTTCGCCTGCGGTCGCGGCCAGATCGGCATAGGCCTGCGCCGCCGCTTCGAACTGCCCGGCGGCGAGTTCGCGCGCGATGGTCGCACGTGGATCCGGCGGCGAGACGGCTGCGGTCGGCGCCTGTTGAGGTTGCGCGCAGCCGCTGGTGATAATCGCGAGTGCGACCGCACAGCATAGTGCGGCCGCGGCACCGGCCACGCGCAGGCGTCCGGTCTCGTGTCGGGACCCCGTCCTTGCAGTCATTGAGAACATGGGATGCAGATTCCTCTCGGCAGTGTACCAATCGAGCGACCGTGCTTATACCTCGTGGCCACCCCGATCGGTCAGCTTGCCGACATCGGTCTGCGTGCGCTCGCCGTACTGACCGGCTGCGATCGCGTGCTTGCCGAGGACACCCGGATCACGCGGCGGCTGCTCGATCACTATGCGATTGGCCACCGCATCGAAGCCTTGCATGAACACAACGAGCGCGCCGTCGCGGCGCCGCTGATCGCGCGCATCGCCGCCGAGACACTGTGTGTGGCGCTGGTGTCCGATGCCGGTACGCCGCTGGTGTCGGACCCGGGATATCCGCTGGTGCGCGCCGCAATTGCCGCCGGGATTCCGGTACGCGCGGTGCCGGGCGCATGTGCCGCGCTCGCCGCCTTGTGCGTATCGGGTCTGCCGAGTGATCGTTTCGCGTTCGAAGGGTTTCTTCCGCACAAGGACGCCGCCGCGCGCAGCGCGCTCACGGCACTCGCCGGGGAGCCGCGCACGCTGGTGCTGTACGAAGCGCCGCGACGCATACGCCGTACGCTCGCGCTGCTCGCGGCGCTCGTCGAACCCACCCGCGAAATCTGCGTCGCCCGTGAATTGACCAAACTGCACGAGACTGTCTACCGCGGCACCGT
>JADZCB010000263.1 GCA_020851775.1 Gammaproteobacteria bacterium | reverse complement strand
GGCGGTTCAGCCCGCCTTGGACACGATCTTCTCGCGGATACGCGCGGCCTTGCCTTTGAGCTCGCGCATGTAATACAGCTTCGCGCGGCGCACTGCTCCTTTGCGCTTGACCTGGATTTCGGCGATCAGCGGGCTGTAAGTCGGGAACACGCGTTCGACCCCTTCGCCGTGCGAGATTTTGCGCACGGTGAACGACGAATTCGCACCGCGCTTGCGGATGGCGATCACGACACCCTCGAAAGCCTGCAGGCGCTCCCGGCTGCCTTCCTTCACCCGCACCTGCACGACGACCGTGTCGCCAGGGGCGAAGGTGGGGATCGTCTTCTGCGTGAGTTCGCTCTCGAGTTGCTGGATGATGTTGGTCATGGGGAGCTCCGGGTCGGCGTCTGTCGATTCGAGCCGACGATTCTAGCCTGAAGATCCGTGTCCTGGGAATCGTTGTGTCGCGCCGCGAGGTATTCGTCGAGCAGTTGGCGGTCCTCGTTCGACAAGGTGAGTCCGGCCAGCAGATCCGGACGTCGTTCCGCCGTGCGCCCGAGCGCCTGCTGCCGTCGCCAGCGCGCGATCGCGGCATGATTGCCACTCAACAGTACGGGTGGCACCACCATGCCGTCGACGATTTCGGGCCGCGTGTAATGCGGATGATCGAGCAGGCCGGTCGCGAAAGAATCCTCCTGTGCCGAGCGCGCGTCGCCGAGCGCACCCTCGAGGCGACGCGTCAAGGCATCGATGACGACCATCGCCGGCACCTCGCCTCCCGACAGCACGAAATCCCCGATCGACCATTCGGCGTCGACATCGGCGGCAATCACGCGCTCGTCGACGCCCTCGTAGCGTCCGCACAGAAACACGAGGTGGGCATGGCAATCGAGTTCGGGCAGCCGGGCGTCGGTCAGCCGCCCGCCCTGCGGGCTCAGATAGACGACGTGGCTCGATTCCGGCTCGCGCGCCCGTGCGGCGGCGATTGCCCGGCGCAGCGGACGCGCCAGCATCACCATGCCCGGACCGCCACCATACGGCGCATCATCGACGGTACGGCGCATGTCGTCGGTGTAATCGCGCGGGTTCATCGTCGACACTTCGATCAGCCCCGCGTCGCGGGCGCGGCGTACGATGCCCGTCTGCGCAAAACTATCGATCAGCGCCGGAAACAGCGTGATACAAGTGTAGCGGCGCACGTCATTCGTCCGTCGGCCAGTCGACCGTGATGACGCCGGAAACGGAATCGACGCGCTCGATGTAAACCCCGTGCACGAACGGAATCAGTGTTTCACGCGCGCCCCGTACGCACAGCACGTCGCTCGAGCCTGTTTCGACGAGACGGTCGACCACGCCGAGCTGTTCGCCGTCACGATTGACGACGCGCAGCCCGATCAGATCGCGCCAGTAGTAGCTCCCGGCCGGCGGGGCCGGCAACGCGGCGGCGGCGATTGCGATACGCTTGCCGACCAGGCCCTCGGCGCCCGTACGATCGTCGATGCCGTCGAGCTTCGCGATCAGGTGCGTGCCCTGTTCGCGCCATTCGGCGACGAGATAGTCGTCCCAGTCGTCCCGCGTGCCGATCAGCCAGCGCGGATAGTCGAAGATGCCGTCGCGCGGACGCGTCTCGGAATGAATCTTGATCCAGCCACGTGTGCCGAACACGGCCTTGACGCTGCCGAGAAGCACGCGTGATGACGTCGATGCCCGCGGGTCGCGAGCATCTTCGATAGTGGGCATCGGAATGTCACACGAGGACTTCGCACGCGAGCCGGATGGCCGCACGCCGCGAAGGTGCCTGCGCTCAGGCGGCGACGGGGAACTGCTTGACGAGGCTGGCGACGCGTTCGGAAGGCTTCGCACCGACCCCGAGCCAGTACGCATAACGCGCATGGTCCACCCGGAACGATTCTTCACTCGCCACGGCGATCGGGTTGAAGAAGCCGACGCGCTCGATGAAGCGACCGTCGCGCGGCTTGCGGCTGTCGGTCACGACGATGTGATAGAAAGGACGGGCCTTGGCGCCAGTGCGGGAGAGCCTGATGGTGACCATTCAATATTTACCTTTGCCAGAATCTGCGTGAATCCTCGGGACGGACCGGTCGGTCGCGTCGAAGGGCCGGTATTCTAAACGCAGAACCGACGACATTTGAAGCTATCCGACGGATTCTGGCCGGCAAATCGCTTTCGACTTCGATGCCCACGACTTCGCCGCCGTCCGTCACCGCTGCCAAGCAGGCGCTTCGCGCCCGCCTGCGCGCGTTGCGTACAGCAACAGCCGGCACGACTTCCGCGACGCCGACGGCGCTCGCTGCACAATTGCTGACAACCCTCGGTCCCACGACCGTCTTCTGTTATTTGGCCAGCGCCGGCGAAGCGCCGACCGCGACGCTGATCGATGAACTGCTCGCACTCGGCTGCACGGTGCTGGTGCCTGCCATCGTCGCTCGCACGACCATGCAGGCGACCCGCTTTCCGGGCTGGTCGGCGCTCGTGCCCGGCCACTTCGGCATACCCGGCCCGACGACTGCCGAGCCCTTCGGCGGCCGATCGACTGCGTGCTCGTCCCGGGCCTCGCCTTCTCGACCGCCGGTGTCCGCCTCGGCTTCGGCGCCGGCTACTACGATCGCTGGCTCGCCGGGCACCCGGCCGCGCTGCGTATCGGCCTCTGCTTCGAATACCAGGTGCTGCCGCAGATTCCGTGCGAGGTCCACGACGCGTCGCTCGATTATCTCGTCAGCGAACGGCAAATCGTCGCGTGCCCAACTCGCAATCGACACGAAAAATCGGTTTTAAGTTTTTGAAATAGAAAATATGTTACTCAGATTTCAAGTGAAATATCAGCTTTGAAAGGCAGGCACAAAAAAGGCCGTGCATGATTGCACGGCCTTCCTGACAAGATGGCCGCCGCTACGAAGTGGCCGCCACGGCGCTCGTTCGACGCACTTCAGTTCGCTTCGTCGACCGCCTTCATGCTGAGCCGGATCCGGCCTTGCTTGTCGACTTCGAGCACCCTCACCTTGACGGTGTCGCCTTCGGACAGCTTGTCGCTGACATTCTCGACGCGCTCGTGCGAGATCTGCGAGATATGCACGAGTCCGTCCTTGCCGGGCAGAATGTTGACGAAGGCGCCGAAGTCCATCAGCTTCTGCACGCGGCCCTGGTAGATTGCCCCGACCTGCACGTCGGCAGTGATTGCCTCAACGCGGCGCTTTGCCTCCTGGCCGGCGGCGAAGTCGACCGAGGCGATCTTGACCGTGCCATCGTCGCTGATGTCGATCGTCGTCCCCGTCTCCTCGGTGATCTGGCGAATGGTGCTGCCGCCCTTGCCGATGACGTCGCGGATCTTGTCCGGGTCGATCTTGATCGTGATGATGCGCGGCGCATATTCGGACATCTCGCTGCGCGGCGCGCTCAGCACCTCGTTCATGCACTCGAGAATGTGCATGCGACCGGTCTTCGCCTGCGCCAGCGCGACTTCCATGATTTCCTTCGTGATGCCGTTGATCTTGATGTCCATTTGCAGCGCGGTGACGCCGGTCGCGGTGCCGGCGACCTTGAAGTCCATGTCGCCGAGATGGTCTTCGTCACCCATGATGTCGGAGAGCACGACGTAGTCGCTGCCCTCCTTGATGAGCCCCATCGCAATGCCGGCGACAGGAGACGCGAGCGGCACGCCGGCGTCCATCAGCGCGAGGCTGGTGCCACAGACCGAGGCCATCGAACTGGAACCGTTCGACTCGAGGACCTCGGCCACCACGCGCACCGAGTACGGGAACTTGCTCATGTCCGGCATCACGGCCTGCACGCCGCGCTTGGCGAGGCGACCATGGCCTATCTCACGCCGCTTCGGTGAACCGACGCGGCCGGTCTCGCCGACCGAAAATGGCGGGAAATTGTAATGAAGCATGAATGGTTCGCGCCGTTCACCTTCGATCGCGTCGATGATCTGCGAATCGCGTTCGGTGCCGAGTGCGACGACGACGAGCGCCTGTGTTTCGCCGCGCGTGAACAGCGCCGAACCGTGCGTACGCGGCAGCAGACCAGCTTCGACGTGGATCTTGCGGACGTCGGCCTTGCCACGGCCATCGATGCGCGGGTTGCCGGCAATTGCCGCCTGGCGCACCGTGTCGTATTCGAGCGTATCGACGACGGTCGCAATCTGCTGCGGGGTCCATTCCACGCTGTCGGCGAAGGCGGTGTTGACTTCGGCGCGAAGCTTCGCGAGTCGATCGCGTCGGGTGAGCTTGTCGAAGATGCCATAAGCCTCGCTGAATGCGGCGCCGAAACGCGATCGTACCGTCTCAATCAGGGCACTCGGCGGCGGCGGCGGCTGCCAGACCGGCACAGCGAGATTCAGCTTTGCCTGCAATTCGACGATCGCGCGGATTGCGACCTGCAGTTGCTCGTGTCCGTAAACCACCGCACCCAGCATCACTTCCTCGGAGAGCTGCTTCGCTTCCGATTCGACCATCAGTACCGAACTTTCGGTGCCGGCGACGACGAGGTCGAGTTGTGAATCGGCGAGTGCGCCGAAGCTCGGATTCAGCACATAGCGCCCGTCCTTGTAGCCGACACGCGCGGCGCCGATCGGTCCCATGAACGGCAGACCGGAGATCGACAACGCGGCAGACGCACCGATCAGCGCCGGAATGTCGGGATCGACGGCCGGGTCGAGTGACAACACCGTGCAGATGATCTGCACTTCGTTGTTGAATCCTTCCGGAAACAGCGGGCGTATCGGGCGATCGATCAGGCGGGAAGTCAGCGTTTCCTTTTCGGTCGGACGGCCTTCGCGCTTGAAGAATCCGCCCGGAATCTTGCCGGCCGCGTAAGTCCGTTCCTGGTAATCGACTGTCAGCGGGAAGAAATCGCGATCCGTCGTGCCTTCCCGGTTGCCGACCACCGTCGCCAGCACGACGGTCTGACCCATCGTGGCCAGCACCGCACCGGTCGCCTGCTTGGCAAGGCGTCCCGTCTCGAGCGTGACGTCTTGATCTCCGAATTTGAACGAAACTGTGGTTGGCGTCATGGGTGAACCGATCCGTGCTGGAATGGTGAAGAGAATCGTGGTCGTGCGATCGCCTGGATCGCGGCCGGCGGATTCGGACGAACCCGCCGGCGTGGCGCGCTTATTTGCGCAGGCCTAGCTTGGTGATCAGCTCGCGGTAACGTTCCGGGCTGCGATCGCGGAGATAGTCCAGCAGTTTGCGACGGCGATTCACCATGCGCAGAAGGCCCTGACGCGAATGATTGTCGTGCGCGTGGGCCTTGAAGTGCTCAGAAAGATCTTCGATGCGCGCCGACAGCAACGCAACCTGGACTTCCGGACTGCCGGTGTCGTTGGCACCGCGGCCATTGCCGGCGACGATTTCGCTTTTCTGAGTGCTGGTCAATGCCATTGCGGAGGACTCCTGCTTTCTTTGCATTTCAACTACTTGAGTAGGCCGCGCATTCTAACCGCGCAGCCTTGGTGTCACAACGTCTTTTTGCCCGACCCATCTGCTTCACGCCCCTGCCGTAACGGGCATCAGACGTCGCGGCTCGAGTGACCCGTCGGCCGTGATCTCGCCGAGCCCCACGAAGCACCGGCCCGGTCCGTACAAGCGGTAGAGCCCCGGTTCGCTGCCGGCCGGCGCCGGTCGCCGCTGCCCCTGCTCCAGCGCACGACACGACTCAGGGTCCAATTCGAGTGCCGTGTAATCCAGCAGCGCACGATCGGGCGGCAACAGCAGCGCGTCGTACTGTTCGGCCGGTCCGCCGGCCTCGAAAATCGCCAACGGCCGTGCATCGTCCAGCGTGAACGGGCCAGCCCGTGTCCGGCGCAGTGCGGACAGGTGAGCGCCGCACCCGAGGTGCTCGCCGATGTCTTCGGCGAGCGTGCGAACATAAGTGCCTTTCGAACAATGCACCTCGATCACGAGTCGCGGCGGTGCGAGTTCGAGCAGATGCAGCGCGTGGATTGTGATCGCGCGCGGCGCACGCTCGATCTCGATACCGGCACGCGCATAGGCGTAGAGCGGACGTCCGTCGCGCTTGAGCGCCGAATACATCGGCGGTACCTGATCCTGCGGCCCGACGCAGCTCGCCAGGACACGTTCGACATCAGCGGTCGACAGCGCGGGCACGGGTCGCGTCGAGCGCACTTCGCCTTCGCGATCGCCGGTCGTCGTCGTCACGCCGAGCGCGAGATCGGCAACATAGGTCTTATCGGCGTCGAGCAGGAATGCGCTGACCCTGGTCGCCACGCCGAAGCACAGGGGCAGGAGCCCGCTCGCCGCGACGTCGAGGTTGCCGGTGTGCCCGCCCTTTGCCGCCGCCAGCCCACGACGCACGCGCTGCAATGCGGCGTTCGAACTGATCCCCACGGGTTTGTCGAGCAGCAGAATGCCGTCGACGGGCCGTCGCGGCGACCGCTGCATCGGGCTCATCGTGCCGTTTCCCGCCCGCTCAGTCGGGGCGCTTCGCGAGCAGTTCGCTGATCCGCGCTCCAGTCGCGATCGATTCGTCGACGGCGAAATGCACGGTAGGGATCTTCTTCATGCGCAGTTCGCGGGCGATGCGCTGGCGCATGTCCCCGCGCAGATCGCGCAGCGCGTCGAGAATGCGTTCGTTCGAGACCTGCGCGCCGAACGCGCTGACGTACACTGTCGCGTTCGACAGATCGCTCGCGACGTCGACGTCCGTGACGGTCAGCATGCCGAGGCCGGCGTCGCGACCGACCTGGGCGATCGGTTCGGCCAGCAGTCGCTTGATGCTCTCGGCGACCCTGACCTTGCGGGGAAATTCGCGTGGCACGGCCTTCAGAGCGTACGCGCGACGATGGTCCGCTCGTAGACCTCGATCTGATCGCCGGGCTTCACGTCGTTGTAGTTCTTCACCCCGATCCCGCATTCGGTGCCGGCCTTCACTTCACCAACGTCGTCCTTGAAGCGCCGCAACGACTCGAGTTCGCCCTCGTAGATCACGACGTTGTCGCGCAGCACGCGAATCGGGTTGTTACGCTTGACCGCGCCGGTCGTGACGATGCAGCCGGCGATCGCACCGAGTTTCGACGACCGGAACACCTCACGCACTTGCGCGACGCCGACGATCGTCTCACGGATTTCCGGCGACAGCAGGCCGGTGATCGCCGCCTTCACGTCGTCGATCACATCGTAGATGATGCTGTAGTAACGAAGATCGATGCCTTCGTCATCGACCAGACGGCGCGCAGCGGAATCGGCGCGCACGTTGAAGCCGATCATGTACGCCTTCGACGCCAGCGCCAGGTTGACGTCGGATTCGTTGATTCCGCCGACGCCGCTCGCGACGATCTCCACGCGCACGTCCGGTGCACTGAGCCGAACCAATGCCTCGGACAGCGCTTCGGCGGACCCCTGCACGTCGGCCTTGATCAGAATCTTCAGCGACGTCGTTTCGCCTTCCTTCATCTGCTGGAACACGTTCTCGAGCTTCGACGCCTGCTGACGCGCGAGTTTGCTCTCGCGGTCCTTGTCCTGCCGGAAAATCGCGATCTCGCGCGCCTTGCGCTCGTCGTCGACCACCATCGCGTCGTCACCGGCATTCGGTGTGCCTGACAGGCCGAGCACTTCGACCGGATCCGACGGGCCCGCCACGTCCACGGTCGCACCGTTCGCATCGATCATTGCGCGCACGCGACCGAATTCGGTGCCCGTCAGCAGCACGTCACCCTTGCGCAGCGTGCCCCGCTGGACGAGCACGGTGGCGACGGGTCCGCGACCCTTGTCGAGGCGCGACTCGATCACGACGCCCTTCGCCGCACCGCTCATCGCCGATTTCAGTTCGAGTACTTCGGCCTGCAGCGAGATCGCTTCGAGCAGCGCGTCGACGCCTTCGCCGGTCTTCGCCGATACCGGCGCGAACAGCGTGTCTCCGCCCCACTCCTCCGAAATGACCCCCTGCACCGACAGTTCCTGGCGCACGCGATCCAGATCGGCACCGCCCTTGTCGATCTTGTTGATGGCGACGATCAACGGCACGCCCGCGGCGCGCGCATGCTTAATCGCTTCCTCGGTCTGCGGCATCACGCCGTCGTCGGCCGCGACCACCAGGATCACGATGTCGGTGACTTTCGCACCTCGCGCACGCATGGCGGTGAACGCCTCGTGGCCAGGGGTATCGAGGAAAGTGATCGGGCCGTTCGGCGTCTGCACGCGATACGCACCGATGTGCTGGGTGATGCCGCCGGCTTCGCCGGCCGCGACCTGCGACTTGCGGATGTAGTCGAGCAGCGAGGTCTTGCCGTGATCGACGTGGCCCATGATCGTGACGACGGGCGCACGCGCCGTCAGATCACCGCCGCCTTCGGCGCTCTCGAGCAACGCCTCCTCGAGCGCGTTCTCGCGCACCGCCTTACCCTTGTGTCCCATCTCCTCGATGATCAGCAACGCTGTATCCTGGTCGATCATCTGGTTGATGGTCGCCATGGTGCCCATTGACATCATGACCTTGATGACTTCGGCCGCTTTCACCGACATGCGCTGTGCGAGCTCGGCGACGGTCAGACTTTCCGGCACGAGCACATCGCGCACGACCGGCGCAGTCGGTCGTTCGAAACCATGCTTCCCGGCAGACTGCGGCACGAAGCGGCGCGGCGGCGGCGCCCTCTTCTTGCGTTTGCCGGACTTGTCCTGCGCGACGTGCAGTTCCTTGCGCGGAGCGCCGCGGTTGTCGTCACCGCGGCGATCGCCATGTCGCGGCGGCGGCGCACCGTCGGGACGACGCGGTGGCGGGGCGGCCGGTGCCGGTGCGACGTCAACGACCGGCGCGGGCTCGGGCGCCGGTGGCGCTTCGACTACAGGTGCGACCACGGGCTCGGGCGCGACTTCGGCGACCGGCGGTTCCTCGAGCTGAAATTCCTCGACCGGCGCGGGTGCCGTTTCGACCACGGCTTCGGCCGGCGCCAGTTGCTCCGCGAGCCGCTGACGTTCGAGCTCGGCTTCCTGTTCCTTGCGCGCAGACTCTTCCTCTACGACGCTGCGCTTGACATAGGTACGGCTGCGCTTGATTTCGACGGCCACGGTCTTTGCCGGCACGCCGGGCTTGGCGATCCGCGAGCGCGTGCGCGCCTTGTCGGCCGGAATCTTGATCTCGCTGACGGTCTTGCGGCTCAGTGTGATCTTGCTGGGCTCCGGCGGTGCACCGTCCTTGCCGTGCAATCGGCGCAGGTGCTGCAGCAATTGGCTCTTTTCCTGCTCGGAGATCGGATCTTCGGCCTTCTTGCCGGTGAGACCGGCATCGCCGAGTTGCCCGATGAGGCGGTCGACGGGAACGCCGACGACGGTTGCGAATTCGCTTACGGTAATCTCGGCCATGCTCAACCCTCACCCGGCTGCGCGGATTCCGCGAACCATGGCGCCCGCGCGGTCATGATCAACTGGCCCGCCTTGTCTTCGCTCATCCCGTCGATCTCGAGCAGTTCGTCGATCGCCTGTTCGGCGAGATCTTCCATCGTCACGATGCCGCGCGCGGCGAGCGCAAAGGCGAGTTCGGTGCTCATGCCGTCCATCGCCAGCAGATCCTCGGCCGGTCGTGCATCGCCGAGCTGTTCCTCCGACGCAATCGCTCGCGTCAGCAGCAGATCCTTCGCCCGCTGACGCAGTTCGCTCACCAGCGACTCGTCGAATTCCTCGATCGCCATCATTTCATGCTCGGGCACGTAGGCGATTTCCTCGATCGAGGCGAAGCCCTCCTGCACCAGGATCGCGGCGATTTCCTCGTCGACGTCAAGCAGATCCATGAACGTCTTCTGCGCCTTGGCAGTTTCCGCTTCACTCTTCTGCTCCGCATCGGCCTCCGTCATCACGTTCAATTCCCAGCCCGTGAGCTGGCTCGCGAGCCGCACGTTCTGGCCGTTGCGCCCGATTGCCTGGGAAAGCTGTTCCTCGGCGACGGCAACATCCATGCTGCCCTTGTCCTCGTCGACGACGATCGACACCACGTCGGCAGGTGACATCGCGTTGATGACGAACTGCGCCGGATTC
>JADZCB010000262.1 GCA_020851775.1 Gammaproteobacteria bacterium | reverse complement strand
CTGCTGATGCTGGTGGCGGCCTTCGCCGGCCACGCGCGCGTGCTCGCGGCCTACCGGCACGCCGTCGCCGCGGGTTACCGTTTCTTCAGTTACGGTGATGCGATGTTCGTCACGCCGGATCCGGGGCTGCCATGAAATTCGCGCTCGACGCGTGCGACGGCGCGGCCCGCGCCGGCCGCCTGATGCTCGCTCACGGCGAGGTCGAGACGCCGGTGTTCATGCCGGTCGGGACCTACGGGACCGTGAAGGCGATGACGCCCGAGGAACTCGTCGGCCTCGGCGCCCAGATCATCCTAGGCAACACCTTTCACCTGATGTCGCGACCCGGTGAAGCGCTGATCGCTGCGCTCGGCGGCTTGCACCGTTTCATGCATTGGGACCGGCCGATCCTGACCGACTCGGGCGGCTTCCAGGTATTCAGCCTTGGCGATCTGCGTCGGATCGACGAGGCCGGCGTGACGTTCCGTTCACCGCTCAACGGGGACAAGGTCTTTCTCGATCCCGAACGCGCGATGGCGGTCCAGCGTGCGCTCGGCAGCGACATCGTGATGGCCTTCGACGAATGCACGCCGTATCCGGCGACGCTCGCCGTGGCGCGCGCGTCGATGGAACTGTCGATGCGCTGGGCGGCGCGCAGCAAGGCGGCGCACGCCGGGAACCCGGCCGCGCTGTTCGGCATCGTCCAGGGCGGGATTTATCCGGCCTTGCGCCTGGAGTCGGCCGCGCGGCTGTGCGACATCGGTTTCGACGGCTACGCAATCGGTGGGTTGTCGGTCGGCGAGCCGAAGGAGGACATGCTGGCGACGACGGCGACGACCGCCGCCCGCTTGCCGGACGACCGTCCGCGCTACCTGATGGGCGTCGGCACCCCGGCCGACCTCGTCGAAGGCGTCCTGCGCGGCATCGACATGTTCGATTGCGTGATGCCGACCCGCAACGCGCGCAACGGTCATCTGTTCACGTCGCGTGGCGTGGTCCGTATCCGCAATGCCGTGCACCGCGCGGCCGATTCGCCGCTCGATCCGGCCTGCGACTGCTATACCTGCAGGCACTACAGTCGCGCCTATCTGCATCACCTCGACCGGCACAACGAAATCCTCGGCGCGCGGCTCAACACCTTGCACAACCTCGCGTATTACCTGGCGCTGATGCGGGCGGCGCGGGCCGCGGTTCTGGCCGGTCGCTACACGGCGTTTGCGGCGGATTTCCACGCCCGGCAGGCCGAAGGCGAGGCCGGGAGGCGCGATTGAGGCCGGCGGCAGCCGCGGCGGCGCATCCGCTGCCGGGGGGCTGTGCCATAATGCCGGCCGCTTTTTTCGGGGGAACCTCCATGGATCTTTTCATTGCCGACGCCTGGGCGCAGGCCGCGCCTGCCGCGCAGGAACCGGGCGCCTTCGCCTTCCTGCCACTGATCATCCTGTTCGTGGTGTTTTATCTGTTTCTGATCCGGCCGCAGGTCAAGCGCCAGAAGGAGCATTCGAAACTGGTCCAGGCCCTGGCCAAAGGCGACGAGGTCGTCACCAACGGCGGGATCGCCGGTCGGATCATGGAGGTCGGCGACACCTTCCTGCGCGTCGAGATCGCGAAGGGGGTCGAAGTCAGGGTGCAGAAGCCCGCCATCACCACCGTGCTGCCGAAAGGCACGCTGAAGGATCACTAACCGCGACGCCGCTGTGCGCGGCACCGTCAGACCGGCCATCTTCATGATCGAAAACACGAACACGCTGTGGCGTTATCTCATCCTCGCGGTGGCGCTGACGCTGGGCTTCCTGTACGCGCTGCCCAACCTCTTCGGTTTCGACCCGGCGTTGCAGATCACCGCGCGACGCTCCGCGCCGGTCGACGATGGGCTGCAATCCGCGCTGGCGAAAACGCTGTCCGACGCCGGCATCGCACTGAAGAGCGCCGAGCTCGGTGACGGCCGCCTGCTGTTCCGCTTTCCGGACGACGCGACGCGCACGCGGGCGCAGCCGGTGATCGAGAAGGCGGTCGATGCGACCCAGTACACCGTCGCGTTGAATCTCGCGCCGGGTACGCCGGGCTGGTTGCGCATGCTCGGTGGCAAGCCGATGTACATGGGGCTCGATCTGCGCGGCGGAGTGCACTTCCTGATGCAGGTCGACACCGAGGCGGTGCGCAAACACACCGAGGAGCGTTTCGTCGCCGAATTGCGCGCGACGCTGCGCGAACAGAAAATCCGCTTTCGGACCGTGTCGCCGGATCCCGCCGGCGGCATCCGCGTGCATTTTCTCGACCACGACACGCGCACCGCGGGCCTCGCCGCAATCGAGGCTGATTATCCCGATCTCCGCCCGACCGCGAGCGCTGACGACGACACGCTGCTGACGCTGGTGCCGACCGAACAGTACATGTCCGATTCACGCAAGACCGCGATCAAGCAGAACCTGACGACCCTGCGCAACCGCATCAACGAGTTCGGCGTCGCCGAACCCGTGATCCAGCAGCAGGGTGACAGCCGCATCGTCGTGCAGCTCCCGGGCGTCGAAGACACGGCGGAAGCGAAGAAGCTGCTCGGTGCGACGGCGACGCTCGAGTTCCGCATGGTCGACATCGACGGCGACATCCAGGCCGCGACCGCGGGCAAGATGCCGATCGGATCGAAGCTCTACCGCCAGCGCAACGGTGATCCGGTGCTGCTCGAGAAGCGCGTGCTGCTGACCGGCGAGTCGATCGTCGACGCGAGTTCGGGCATCGAGTCGCAGACCGGCGAGCCGGCGGTCTACATCACGCTCGACGGCAAGGGCGCGCGCAGCTTCGGCCGCGCGACGCGCGATCTGATCGGCAAGCCGATGGCGGTCGTCTTCATCGAGCAGCAGGAAGGCAGGCCGGTCGAGGAGGTCATCAACGTCGCGACGATTCGCGACGAACTCGGCAAACGTTTCCAGATCACCGGCCTCGATTCGACCAACGAGGCGGCCGATCTCGCGCTGCTGCTGCGGGCCGGCGCCCTCGCTGCGCCGATGGAGATCATCGAGGAACGCACCGTCGGACCGAGCCTCGGCCAGAGCAATATCGACAATGGCCTGCGTGCCTGCATCATCGGCTTCGCCGCCGTGTGCCTGTTCATGCTCGCCTACTACCGGACTTTCGGCCTGATCGCGAACGTCGCGCTCGCGCTGAACGTGGTGCTGCTGGTCGCCCTGCTGTCGATGCTGCAGGCGACGCTGACCCTGCCCGGCATCGCCGGGATCCTGCTGACCGTCGGCATGGCGGTCGACGCGAACGTGCTCATCAACGAGCGCATCCGCGAGGAACTGCGGCGGGGCATGAGTCCGCAGGCCAGCATACACGCCGGCTACGACCGCGCGTTCGGCACGATTCTCGACTCCAACCTGACGACGCTCATCGCCGGCATCGTGCTCTTCAGTTTCGGCTCGGGCCCCGTCAAGGGTTTCGCCGTCACGCTGTCGCTCGGCATCGCCACTTCCATGTTCACCGCGGTCGTCGGCACGCGCGCGATCGTCAACCTGATATATGGCAGACGCCGGCTGACCCGGCTGTCGGTCTGAACGCCTCGCGAGCGGAGCGCCCCATGGCCAACTGGAAGATCCTCAACATCGATTTCATGCGCTGGCGGAAAGCCGGCCTCGTGCTGTCGACGCTCATCAACATCGCCGCGCTGGTGTCCCTCGCGACGCAGGGGCTGAACCTCAGCATCGAGTTCACCGGCGGTACGGTGGTCGAACTCGCCTTCAAGGAAGCGCCGCAGCTCGACCAGGTCCGCGAAAGTCTGAAGTCGTCGCAGTTCGGCGCCGGCGTGGTGCAGAACTTCGGCGGACCGAACAACGTGCTCGTGCGCCTGCCGCCCATCGAAACCGGCGTCGGCGCCGAAGCGGCCAGCAAGGACATCGGCCTGCGCATGGAGAAGGTCTTCCCGGGGGCGGAAGTGCGCCGGGTCGAACTGATCGGCCCGCAGGTCGGTGAGGAGCTGGCGGAAGAAGGCCTCATCGCCGCGCTGATCGCGCTCGGCGGCATTCTCGTCTACGTGATGGTGCGCTTCACATTCAAGTTCGCGGTCGGCTCCATCACGGCGACGCTGCACGACGTGCTCGTGATCATGGGTTTCTTCTCGCTCTCGCGGATGGAGTTCGACCTCAACGCGCTCGCCGCGGTACTCGCGATCATGGGCTTCTCGCTGAACGACACCATCGTGATCCTCGATCGCGTGCGCGAGAATTTCCGCAATATGCGCAAGGCCGACGCCATCAGCGTCGTCAACTCGTCGCTGAACCAGACTCTCTCGCGCACCATCAACACCAGTCTCGTGACGCTGCTGGCGGTGCTCGCGCTGCTGTTCTTCGGCGGCGAGATGATCCGCAGCTTCGCGCTCGCGCTGACCATCGGCATCGTCGTCGGTGTCTACTCGTCGATCTACGTCGCGAGCGCGATGGTCCTGGCGCTAGGGGCGACCCGGCAGGATCTGTTGCCGGTCCAGAAGGAAGGCGCCGCGATCGACGATCGCCCGTGAGCTCGATCCTGCGCGCATGACGCTGCGCATCGTCGCCGATCGGGTCATCGCCGACGCCGCGGCCGCGTTCGGCGGGCTCGGCGATGTCGAACTCGTCGACGGGCGTGCGCTCGATCGCGCCTGCGTCGCCGCTGCCGACATCCTGCTCGTACGTTCCGTCACCCGCGTCGATGCGGCGCTGCTCGCCGGCAGCCGCGTGCGCTTCGTCGGCACGGCGACGGCGGGCATCGATCACGTCGATACGGATTACCTCGCCCGCAGTGGGATCACCTTCGCGGCGGCGCCCGGCTGTAACGCCCGGCCGGTCGGCGAATACGTGCTGGCCTGTGTGCTCGCGCATGCCGCCGCGACGGGCCGCGCGCCGGCGACGCTGACCGCCGCGGTCATCGGCTGCGGCCACGCCGGGAGCTGGGCGATGCGCCTCCTGTCGGACGTCGGTGTCCGCTGTCTGCGCAACGATCCGCCGCGCGCGCTGCACGAGCCCGGTTTCCTGCCGCTCG